>JAAXKN010000062.1 GCA_025612375.1 Ignavibacteria bacterium | reverse complement strand
TTATGAGCCCGACGAGCTACCAATTGCTCCACCCCGCGATGTAAAATCTATTAAAATTTGTGAGAGAACATAATCAAATTTTGTTCTACTAATATAGCATTAAAAGCCTTTAATGTCAAATTATCTGGCGTGCTTTCTTTACGATAAAATAAAATAGTAATAAAAATAAACCATAAAGTTTACTATATTTCCCGTGCTTTGTTATTACTACTATTATTTTGATTTATAAACTTTTTATACTATATCTATGAAAAAGGCATTTATTCTTTTAGCGTTGCTTATTTTCAGCTTTCAGCTGTTTGCACAACATACATTAACACAGATCAGAAAACCTACTTTTCCGGGGGACATAAAAAAGGTTATTAAAGCAGGAAACAGGCTTTATGCTGCAGGCTTCAGGTCGGATGTCAGGTCATTCGTTACTGTTTCGGAAGATATGGGCGTAAGCTGGCATTATACACCTTCGCAGCCATTCAGAGCTACTGAAGATATAAAAAGTATTTTTTTCAAAGATGAATTTAACGGCTGGGTTGGCGGAGACAAAGGGGTGATTTATAAGACTACCGACGGGGGCGCTTCATGGCAGGAAAAAACAGATACTCTCGCCTATAAGGCAAGTGTTAATGCTATTTATTTCCCCAGTTCCGACACCGGCTATATTTGCGGGGGGATAGGTACAGCAAAGATAGCAAAAACTGTTGACGGAGGTGAAAGCTGGAAGGAAGTTACCATTCCCTCTATTCCGGACGAAGAATTTAAGGCTATGATCTGGGAAAATTCATTAAAAGGAATTATAGTCGGATCCAGGAGAGGATTTCTTTCCACCACGGATGGGGGTAATAGCTGGAGTATTAAGCCGGTTAATAATACGCCCTTAACTATGTTCCGTATGAATGCCATTACCAAATCTGAACCAGGCAAATTCTTTATGTGCGGGACATCAGGTAGAATCCTGAAGAGTACTGACGGCGGAGAGACATTCAACCTGGACCAGACGTTAGGAAACGGCACTCTTTATTCTATAGTCTTCATTAACCCTTCTGAAGGATTTGCCGGCGGGTACAACGGTGCCATTTATAAAACAACTGACGGAGGAAATAACTGGACACAAATACCATCTTTTACAAATGACCAGATTAACTCAATTCTGCTCCCCGGAGATGGCAATGTTATTGCCGCCGGAATTAACGGCACCTTATTCACTTCCGGCGACAAGGGTAATACATGGAAGACAAATTTTTTAAGCAGCAGGGATTATTACAGCGCTGTTGTCAGGGATTCACTGAACATTATTGTTGCAGGAGGCTCATCGCTGGAAGGTGAAATTGATGTGACCAGCGATGGGGGAACAGCCTGGCAGAAAATGCCGCCATTTACAACCGGTTATCTGCACAGTATTTTTTCCGTTGGGGATAACCTCTATGCATGCGGCAGGAACGGCGGCTTTTACTATTCTGCAAATAACGGGTCATCATGGGAGAATCATCCTTCAGCAGGCACGAATTACAAGCTGTTCTTTAATGATGTGAATAACGGATATATGGTGAACAGCAAAGGGCAGATACTTAAAACTTCAGATAAAGGGACCACCTGGACCGAGACGGCAAAGTTTACCGGTGAAATTAAAGATATAAAAATGGTTTCACCCTCAAGGGGATTTGCTGTCGGAGCAGGGGACAGGATTTATGAGACTAATGACGGGGTAACATGGTCGCACGGCACACTTGCCCGTCCAAATGTAAACCTTAACGCAATTTATCTGCTGGATAGCCAGCATGGATATGTCTGCGGGCAGAACGGCGCAATCCTCAGGACTAGCGACGGCTTTAAGACGCTTGAGCTTCTGACAGATACGCTGGCACTGAGTGGAATTCAAATCAATGACGTTCTGGCATTAAATGACTCGGCAGTCTGGGCGGCTGCAGATAAGGGCCTGATATTAAGATCCGCCTCTTCAAACACTATTGCTGTAGTGGATACGGGATATTTGGGGGAGAATCTGACTTCCATAGCAAAGCTCAATGGCAGTTCGATGATCCTCTGCAGCTCCAACGGGGCAGTCTATAAACTGACAGATGATGCTACGGTTGGTGTCCGTCCGGAGCTTAAAACTGCAGGCAGTTTTGAGCTGAGACAGAACTACCCGAACCCGTTTAACCCGGAAACAGTAATAAATTACAGCCTTGCTTCAGCGGAAAATGTAAAGCTTAAGGTATACGATGTTCTGGGTAAGGAAATTGCAGTTCTGCAGGAAGGTTTTAAGCCTGCGGGAAACCATTCGGTCAGGTTCAATGTTCTTGATTATAACCTGGTAAGCGGCATTTATTTCTACCGTCTTGAAGCAGGAAAATTTGCCCAGACGAGAAAGATGCTGTTGGTCAAATAGGAGGCGTGGAACTTTTTTATTCCTTTCATTTTCCTTTGATTTCACGTAAATTTACAGGAAAATTATAAGAATATATGCTAAAATCACTACAAATTCAGGACTATGCCCTGATCGATAAGATCTTTATTGAATTTGGGAAAGGGCTTAATATCATTACCGGCGAGACCGGTGCAGGAAAGTCCATACTTATCGATGCCATGGGTCTTCTCTTAGGCGAAAGAGCCTCAACGGAGGTGGTTAGAAAAGGTGCGTCCAAGTCGGTTGTAGAAGGCATTTTTGATATCGATGCAAACCCGAAAGTAAAGAAAGTGCTGGAGGAAAACGATATCGAATACATGCCTGAGCTTATAATGAGGCGTGAGATATCGCTTAAAGGGTCCAACCGCTGCTTCTTGAACGATACGCCGGTTTCGCTTTCTCTTATTAAGGACGTGGGCAATCTCCTGGTTGACCTCCACGGCCAGCATGAGCACCAGTCGCTCCTGAGGACTGAAACCCACATAGAGATGCTGGATGATTTCGGGCGTCATGAGAAGCTCCTTGATGAATATCTGCAGAACCATGCGAAGCTAAGCGGCCTGCTTCATGAGCTGAAATCGCTGAAGGAAAAAGAAGAACTCCTAAAGGAAAAGAAAGAGCTTTATTCTTTCCAGATCAGGGAGATTGACGCCGTAAGTCCTGAAGAAAAAGAGGATGAAAAGCTCTCGGACGAACTTAAGATACTTGAAAATGCAGAGAAGCTTCTGGAAGCTACAAACGGTATTTATCATAATCTCTATGAGTCTGAAAGTGCCGTTTACGACTCGCTGGTCGAGATCAGGCATCAGCTCCAGGAGCTTTCCAAAATCGACAAGAGTTTTCAGGATATTGAAGGGGAGTGCCAGAGTGCGCTGACTTTAATCAGTGATATATCTGAATTTGTACGCAGCTATTCCGGGAAAATAGACATGGATCCGGAGCGCCTGGAGGAAGTGCGCGAAAGGATAGGCGCCATAAACATGCTGAAGAAAAAGTACGGCGGATCTTTAGAGAACGTAATTTCCTACCGTGCAAAAATCGGTGAGGAGTTCAATCTGGCAGAGAATTTTGCCGACAGCATTAAGGCCCTTCAGGAGGAGATCACGCATGCGCGTGAGGCTTGCGGACTTTCAGCAGCTAAACTAAGCAAAAAAAGAAGTGAAACTGCCAAATCGGTTGAATCTGACGTGGTGAAGGCTATAGCATACCTTGGCATTACGGATGCGGTCTTCAGGGTCAATATTGCACAGATTCAGGCAGACAAGGGTTCCGATTCATATATAACTGCAAACGGAAAAAGTTATAAATATAGCCGCTCAGGCTTTGACGAGGTGGAATTCTACATATCGACGAACCTGGGGGAAGATCCCAAACCTTTAGTTAAAGTTGCCTCGGGGGGAGAAATATCTAGAATAATGCTTGCCCTTAAGACAATTCTTGCCAAGAACGACCGCCTGCCTTTACTCATTTTCGACGAAATAGATACGGGCGTCAGCGGGCGCATAGCGCAGAAGGTGGGGCATACACTTAAGACGCTTGCGGGATTCCATCAGATAATTTCAATTACTCACCTGCCTCAGATTGCAGGGCTTGCCGACCAGCACTATGCAGTTGAAAAAGGGGTGCATGGCGACAGGGTTGTAAGCCATATTACAAAGCTCGACCGCGAGGGCAGAATCCGCGAAGTGGCTAAACTGATGAGCGGCGAGGAGATTACCGAAGCCAGCCTTAAAGGGGCAAGAGAACTAATGGGAATTGAGCAGGAGTAATACCGGGGAGGCTATGCACCGGGAACACTTCTTCCCATTAAAACCAATAAAACAAAAAGAAAGAAGACCAGAGTTGCAATTGAAAGAATCTGCGTTATACGTACACATTCCCTTTTGTGAGCATAAATGTATTTACTGCGATTTCTATTCTGTTATTACAAAGGACAACGTAGAGAACTATCTTGAGGCTCTTAAAAAGGAGATAGAGCACTACGCAGGGCTCTATTCCGAAGGAAGGGTTTTTACCTCAATATTTTTCGGCGGCGGCACGCCTTCACTAATGGATCCCTGGTACATTGGGGAGATATTAAAGGCCTTAAAGAGCTGGTTTAATGTTTCAGATGACGCTGAAATTACGCTTGAGACTAATCCCGGCACAGTAAACAAGGCAAAGCTTTATGAATTCCTTGAGCTGGGGATAAACCGCCTGAGTGTGGGTATTCAGTCATTTAATGATGACGAGCTGAAATTCCTTACGAGAATTCACGACAGTAAGGCGGCAATAGATACGATTATGGATGCCGAGGCTGTGGGCTTTAAGAACATCAATCTGGATCTTATTTTCAACCTTCCGGACCAGACCAGGCGTAAGTGGATGGATAATCTTGAAACTGCCGTCAGGCTTCCGGTAAAGCACATTTCGGCTTACAGCCTTATACTTGAGAGGGGAACAGTGCTCAACAAGCTTGTGCTTGACGGCAAGGTTAAACTTCAGGATACAGATTACGATGCCGAGCTCTACAGGGTTACAATTGATTTTCTCAAATCGCGCAGGTTTCATCAGTATGAGGTATCCAATTTTGCCAAAGAGGGCTTTGAATGCCGCCACAACAACGCCTACTGGCAGTACAGGGATTATCTGTCCTTCGGCACTTCAGCGCATTCATTTGTAAATGGAAGGCGCTGGTGGAACTATTCGAACATCAGTCTTTACATTAAAAAGATTAATGAGAAGGGCGCTGCCCCGGCAAGCTTCGAGGAGCTGACAGAAAGTCAGATGCTTACGGAATACATAATGCTTGCCTTCAGAAGCAGCGGGCTTAACGTGAAAGCCTTAAAGGAAAAGTTCGGCGAAGAATGGTTTAACAGCCATCACTCCCAGCTAAAGAGTTTCCAGAGGCGGGGCCTTCTGATCTTTGACGACGGCTATATCCATCTGACAGATAAAGGCTATGCCCTTTGTGATGAAATTCTGGAGAAGATATTATAAATAGAAGGCCTCTATTGCAGGTTTAATTCTCCAGACTGCTAAAATTCAGGATTTCAGACCATCTGAAAAATTCATTCCCATCTTTCCCTAAGTATCATCTTTTTTATAAAATTATTGCAATTTTAATCTTTTCGTTGTACCATATTACATGTAAAGGCTGTAAGGCAGCCTTAAGTCAGGAGATTTTCCAGGACTCTTCATTTTATACGTCATAATGATTTAATCATAGAGAGGGTTAGAATGAAAGCATTGACTGTAATTGGAATTATTCTGATACTGCTCGGCATAGCCGGATTTATTTTCGGGGGCATCAGCTTTACGAAAAAGGAAAAGGCTCTGGACCTGGGGCCCGTGGAAGTACAGACAGAGAAGAAAGAGACCATCCCTGTTACTCCCATTGCTTCGGGTGTTGCTGTTGTAGCTGGAATTATTATGGTTGTAGTTGGTGCAAGGAAATCCTGACGGCAGAAATAATTAATCATTTATTGAAAACTACAGGAGGTAATTATGCCGGTTCGTAAAGGCAGCGCAGAATGGAATGGTAATTTAAGAGAGGGTAAAGGTACCGTTAAAACAGAGACAGGTACCGTTAATGCGAGATATTCATTTACCTCGCGTTTCGAGGAAGGGCAGGGAACAAATCCCGAGGAACTGATCGGAGCAGCGCATGCAGGATGCTTTTCGATGGCTTTGGCCGGAGCACTTGCAAAAGACGGCTTTAATCCAAAATCCATAAAAACCGAAGACAAGGTGTATATTGAAAAGGTTGGTGAGGGTTTCAAGATCACAAAGATTGAAATGACAACCGAGGCCGAAGTTCCGGGCATTCAGGATGATGCATTCCATAAGTATGCCGAGAACGCAAAGCAGAACTGTCCGGTTTCACAGGCTCTAAAAGGAGTAGAAATGGTTCTGGATGCCAGGCTTGTTACAGCGGTAGGTAAATAAGCATTAAAAGGTAAAGGCAGAGGTAAAGGTAAAGAAATAACAAATTTTTACCTCAGCCTTTGCCTTTACCTATTTTATTCCTCTTCTTTAAGGCAGCGGCACTTGCAGTCAGCCTTCTTTTCCTCCTGTTTAGGGAGTACAAAGCTGAAAACTGATCCATCCCCGGGGTGGCTCTTAACGCTGATGCTGCCGCGGTTTTTCTCAACAAGCTCTTTACAGAGTGCCAGACCGAGTCCTGTTCCTTTCTCATTTGCCGTTCCCATAGTAGTATGGTGGACGTCAATTCTGAAAAGCTTTTCAATATCCTTTTCGCTGATGCCGATACCGTTATCCCTGACAGAAATCTCGAGGTTGTTTTTTTGTTCGCGGCAGAAAATCTTTACGGTTCCACCGCCTGAAGTGAACTTGACTGCATTGGCTGCCAGGTTCTGAAGAACGGAACTTATCATATTCTTATCGGCATAGACATAGCTGCCTAAAGGGATCTCGCTGAAGAGCTCGATATTTTTCTTCAGTGCGTTACCCATGAGCATGCTGATTGTCTGTTCGGCAACTTCACACATATCAATACGGGAGGGTTTAAATTCCATGCCTCCGGTCTGAATTCCGGACCACTGAAGGAGGTTTTCCAGGAGGTTGAAAATATTTTTGGCGGATTTGTTGATGCCGGTGGCAAATGCCTTAATCTCCTCGCTGTTGAGCGTGTCGAAGTCGTTGACAATAATGCCTGAAAGCCCGATGAGTGAAGTGAAGGGGCTTCTAAGGTCGTGAGCTATAATGGAGAATAATTTATCCTTGGAGGCATTTATTTCCTTTAGTTCAAGTTCAGAGCGTGTCAGCTGTGAGTTCAGGAGTTCGAGTTCCCTGGCATTCTTTTCAAGTTCCAGCTTATTACTCTGAAGCTCTCCTACATACTCTTTAAGTTTAGCTTCGGTTTGCTTAATAAAAGTAATATCCCTCAGTATTCCCCTGTAGGCAATGATCCCGCCGTCATTATCCCTTACTGCCGATGAGGTTTCGAGCACGGTAAGCTTTCTGCCGTCTTTTGTCCTGATGGATATTTCGTAATTTTTTACGAATCCGTCTTTTTCAAGCTTTGATTTGAATTTCTTTCTGGCCTCGGGATCGGCATAAAAGCTGCTTGCGATATCGGCCTCAAGAAGCTCATTTCTGGAAGTATAGCCAAAAAGTTCCATGCCGGCCGGGTTTATTTCGAGGAAATTGCCCTCAGGGGAGCTGACATAAACAACATCCTTGGTTTCTTCGAAAAGTGAGCGGTAATTTTCTTCGGATTTTTTGAGAGCCTCGTCGGCAAGTTTTCTTTCAGTAATATCAAAGCATGCTCCGACGAGTGCCACAGGAGTGCCGCTTTTGTCGCGTACAATTGAGGTCCTGAGAGAGATAAGAAAATCTGTCCCGTCTTTTTTTCTGTTAAATATCTCACCTTCCCAGCCTCCTTCGAGTGTGCAGGGGAGGATCTGGCGTACAACTTCGGGGGAATTTTGGTCAGATCTTACGACGCTGATGTTTTTGCCTATAATTTCCTCGCGGCTGAAGCCGTAAATATTCAAAAATGCATCATTGACATATATTAGTATGTCATTCATGTCTGTAATGCTGACGCCTTCCCTGATACTCTCTAAGGTATTGGCCAGCAGTCTTTCCCTGTCCAGGGAATCTCTTAAGCCCTGAAGGTCTGCCTGAAGCTTAAGGTTTGTTTGCCTAAGGCTTGCAAGTTCTTCTGAAATTTCTTTTTGTGACAAATTTTCCAGCTCAAATATGTTTTTATAACAGGATTTCGGATTCGGGTGATCCGCCTTAATCCTGGAATATAATCGAAAAGTCTCCGGGAATTTAAAGTGTTCTAAGTCCGCAATTTAATTTTGCTAAAATAACAATATTCCGGCAAATTCTTAAAATATTATTTATGGCGGGATCAAAAAACGTACCCCGAAGCGGAATTTTAAACTATTCGGGGGGTTTTATCTGTCCAATTACCTCATAAGAGTCCCAAAATGGAAGTTCAGGGGATTCCGGGCGCCGAAATAAAAGAATCTTGTTTTAATTAAGAAATATTTTTTTATTTTTGGGTGGAAAAATCTCACTTATGGATGTCCGGGAATTGAGATACGATTGACAAGGGCAGAGGCGGTTTTGTTATAAAATAGCATAAATCCCTTCCTAGTTTCTGCACTTTCACAAATCATCAAATTTTGCCCTGGCCCAAATCAGGAACAGGGTAAAGGTTAATTCTTTTCAGGAGACACAAATGAAAAAAATCGGTTACTCTTTCTTTATTATTATGTTACTGTCCTCTATTCTATCTGCACAAAAGCTTTCTGTTATTGAGACCGTAAAGATTACCGACAAGGCGCAGGGTGAATTCTATTACCCGAAGCTGAGTCCCGACGGCGCCAGGGTTTTCTTTACTTCGGCAGGTTATAAAGGGCTCTGGTATTACGACATGCAGACAAAGAAGATTGTTTCTTTTTCTGAAGAACCGGGTGCGGGATACGAATTTGCGTTTTCAAACGATGGCAAGTCTGTATACTACCGCGTAAATAATTTTGACAAATACGGCCTTAGAACCTCACAGACAATGGTTAAGAAAGATATTGCGACGAATCAGCGCCAGGTGCTGGAGACAGCCCATGAACTTTCTTCTCCCAGAATGCTTTTAAGCGACAAACTGGCTTATACTTCAAATAACAAGATAGTTATAAAAGCCACAGGAACGGCCTTAAAGAAGTCCACTACTCAGCAGGCCTCAGGTGAGGCAATGGTTTGCATTGAAGACGAGGCACTGGTACTCTATTCAAACGGAAGCAAAAAATCTATGACTCCACTTGGAGAAGGAAGCTACATCTGGCCTTCACTTTCACCCGACGGGACAAAGATTTTGTGCACCGAGGTCCGCAAAGGCACTTTTATTTCCGATCTAAATGGTAACGTGCTCATTAATTTGGGCAGGGAACTGGCTTCACCCCAGTGGTCACCGGACGGCAAATGGATCGTATATATGGTTGAACGCGATAATGGTGTTACATATACAGCATCCGACCTCTATGCGGTTTCCTCAGACGGACAGCAGAAGATTCAGCTCACAGCTACAAATGACGACTGTGAGATGTACCCCGAATGGTCCTCTGATGGCAAGAGCATTCTTTACCATTCAGACAAGGGCAGTATTTATTTAATGAAATTAAAATACGAGTAATAAGGTGACCTCATGAATAAAAGAATTTTACTATTTTTTGTTTTGTTTCTGAACGCATCACTCATCTTTGCACAAGATTTAAATGGTGTTAAAGTTTTAATTAATCCGGGACACGGCGGTCTGGATCCTGCAAATGACAGAAATATTCCTACTACTGGTTTCTGGGAATCTGTAGGCAACCTTTCCAAAGGGCTCTATCTGAGGGAGATACTCCAAAAGCTTGGGGCTACAGTAGTAATGTCAAGAACTACAAATTACGATGCCGATGACCTGCCTTTGTCTTCCATTGTGGCAATGGCCAATAACAATAATGTCCAGTATATGCACTCCATACACAGCAACGCTGCAGGAGGCAATTATACTCTTATGCTTTATCAGGGCACTAATTCAACTCCGACCTATCCAGACTCAAAGGTTATGTCGCAGTACATTGGTAACGAAATCTATAGTGCCCACAGGACAACCGATCTCCGTCTGGCAGGCGATTTTGACTTCTACGGAACAGGAAGAGCCTACCTTGGCGTCTTTAAGGGATTAACGATGCCGGGAAGCCTTTCGGAAGGATCATTCCACGATTATATTCCTGAAAGCTGGCGTCTGAGGAATGAGGCATATCTCAAGCATGAAGCGTGGGCAATTGCAAAGGCGTTTCTTTCATTCTGGGGAAGGCCCCCGCTTTCCACAGGCATTGCTGCAGGTATTGTAAGAGATGTCGATAAGGCCTCAGTTTATAGCATAATTAATGCCAGCGATGCTAAAAAGCCGGTCAACAATATTAAGGTTACCCTCAGGGCTAATGACGCCTCAAATGCCATGACTCCCAGAGTTTACACGGGTGACAACTACAATAACGGATTTTTTATGTTCGATGAAGTAACTCCGGGTTCCTATACGCTTGTCTACGAAGCTGTGGGTTACTTTAAGGACTCATCCACGGTCAATGTTCTTGCCGGTAAAAACAATTTTGCCGATAAATACCTGGTTTCAAATTCCCAGGCGGAAGTGTCTTCTGTTACTTTCAGTCCTGCAAGCGTAGATTCAATCTATCCGGGCAATCAGAGTATTGTCATTGATTTTACAAGGGCAATGAATACGGCTTCCGTAGAAGCTGCAATTTCCACTACTCCAAGCGCCCCGCTTACATTCAGCTGGACTAACGATGCGGAAGTTAAGATCAGTACCTCAGGTCTTCCTTTTGGTACTGCCATGACGCTTACCATTGCCGGAACGGCGAAGGGACAAATTGAGGGAATCTTTCTGGATGGCAACAAAGATGGCGTTGGAGGCGACAGCTACAGTTTTTCATTCAAAACCAGGAGTAAAGACGTCTGGGCTCCTGTGATTGAATCGCTTTACCCGTCCGATAAACTGGAAAATGTTGAGCTGATACCGCTTATAAATTTAAGCTTCAACGAGCTTTTAAATACCGGCACCTTATCGGGTAAAGTCCAGCTCGTTAAGGCAGCAGGCAATGTGCCCATTGGAGTAACGACAAAGTATTATCCACTGACAAACGGCAAGGCTGTAGTCAGCCTTTTCCCGAGCAGTGCACTTCTGCCGAATGAGACTTATAACGTAATCGTTTCTGCGGGACTTTCAGACCAGTATGGCAACGGGGTTCCTTCGAACATTGTTTACACTTTTAAGACCGGAAGTGAATCGGCAACAATTACTTCGATAGACAATTTTGAACTCGACCTGCTTACCAACTGGGCAGGCCCAAATGCAACTTCTCCTTCGGGAATAATTGCCTCAGAAACCAGCATTGCTAAAAATCTCTCTATTACCAACCGCTTCTCAGGAAGCAGGGTCAGTATGCAGCTTAACTACAGCTGGGATAAGAACGCTTCATCATGGTTCATCAGGGAATACTTAAGCACAGGAACTCCGAAAAACGTGACATTTACCAGCCAGAACATTCTTCAGTCCTATGTTTTCGGTGACGGCAGCAATAACAAGTTCCGTTTCTGTGTCGCAGATGGAGCTGACTTCTCGGGCCTTGAAGTAAGCCCATGGTACACAATTGACTGGGCAGGCTGGAAGCTTGTTTCCTGGGATATGGGTAAAGACGGCGTTGGAGTATGGGATGGAAATACAAAGGGTAACGGAGCTTTGGACGGACAGCTTAAGTTCGACAGCTTCCAGTTTACCTATACACCTGGAAGCCCGACTTCAGGATTGCTGTTCTTTGACGACCTCCGCACGGCAGTAAAGCCATATGTGGGAGTTGAAAAAGAAAACGGGGCGGTTAAGCCTTCCAGCTACAGCCTGGAGCAGAATTATCCCAATCCTTTTAACCCATCTACTACATTAAGTTATCAGTTACCGGAGAACAGCTTTGTGTCTCTAAAGGTGTTTGACCTTTTAGGACGCGAGGTCGCTACTCTTGTAAATCAGGAGCAGGCATCAGGGAAGTACAGGGTTGAATTTAATGCCGGGAACATCCCGAGCGGAATTTACATTTATATGTTAAATGCCGGCAATTATAAAGAGACCAAAAAAATGATGCTTCTTAAGTAAAGAATGAGTATTATTACGGCGGGCAAAGTGCCCGCCTTTTTTTTTGTCTTAATATCAATAAAGGATGCTAATGAAAAAGCTTAATCTTCCATTAAGGAGGCTCAAATGAAAAAAATATTCTACTCTTTCTTTGTAATCATTCTACTGTCCTCTTTTATATCCGCACAAAAGCTTTCTGTTGTTGAAACCCTAAAACTTACAGATAAGTCGCAGGGCGAGTTCTATTTCCCCAAGAATTCGCCCGATGGATTAAAGATATTTTTTACTTCAGCCAGCTACAAGGGAATCTGGTATTATGATGTATCTGCAAAAAAAATTATTCCGTTTGCCACCGAAGAAGGGGCAGGCTATGAGTATGTTTTTTCTAACGATAACAAGGCAATTATTTACCGGGCAAATAATCTGGATGAAAGGGGTTTAAGGCATAATCAGAGTTTAGTCAGGCGGAGCCTGGAGGACTTGAAGTCACAGGTTATAGTTACTGCAACAGAGCTCTCAACACCAAAGGTCCTTGCAAGCAATAACGTCGCATATATGGCAAGCGGCAATGTTATACTAAAAGCCGACGGATCGCGCCTGAATAAAACAGGAGCCAGTGATCTGGCAGTTTACAATGTTGACGGGAAAATTATTCTTTATATGAACGGCGCAAAAAAGGAATTTTCTCCCTTTGAGGGAGGGCAGTATATATGGCCTTCACTTTCGCCCGACGGAACCAAGATACTCTTTACCGAAGTCCATAAGGGGGCATTTATATCCGATCTGGATGGAAAAAATATGGTCAGCCTGGGAAATATTTCGGCCCCAAACTGGTCACCCGACGGCAAGTGGATTACGTACATGGTGGAGAAGGATAACGGTGAGTTCATTACCGGATCTGAAATATTTGTTTCTTCTTCCGACGGCACGAATAAATACCAGCTTACAGATACCAGTGACCTGATTGAAATGTATCCCGTCTGGGCCAGCGACGGAAACAGTATACTTTTTAACAGCGTGGACGGAAGCATTTATTCAATGAAGCTTAAAATGGAATAACGGGGGAAAAGATGAAAAAACAGTTTTTGCTACTATTTTTTGTCCTGTTTAATGTTCCGCTAATATTCGGACAGAGCCTCTCCGGAATCAAAATATTTATTAATCCGGGTCATGGCGGCTACACTTCAAATGACAGGCATATTCTGGAGACGGATTACTGGGAATCGGAAGGAAATCTTTCCAGGGGCTTATATCTTCGCGACATTCTTGAGAAGATGGGAGCTACCGTCATCATGTCGAGGATTACAAACACCGAAGAGGATGACCTTCAGCCCACTTCAAAGATTGCGGCACTGGCAAACACATTTAATCCTGATTATTTTCATTCCATTCACAGCAATGCCACCGGAACCAGCAGCAGAGCCAACTACACACTTATGCTTTACCAGGGAACCACAAGTGCTCCTACGTACCCGCCGTCGAAGACAATGGCAGACCTTGTCGGCAAGGAAATCTATGGCGCCCACAGGACCACTAGGCTGGATGTTTTTGGCGACTTTACATTCTACAATTCAACGGGGCCATATCTTGGTGTCTTTGTGGGGTTGAATTCGCCGGGTACATTGTCAGAAAGTTCATTTCATGATTACGTACCGGAATCCTACCGTCTTAGAAGCCAGAATTACCTCAAGCATGAGGCCTGGGCAATTGCAAAGGCTTTTCTGGCATACTGGGGAAAACCTGCTCTTACAACAGGCATTATTGCAGGCGTTGTAAGGGACCCCGACCTGAAGGTAAGCTATACATATTTAACTCCCGATGACGCAAAGGTGCCTGTAAACAAGGTAAAGGTTACGCTTAAGGCTCTGGATGCTTCAAATACAATGGAGCCAAAAATTTGCATGGGCGACAGCCTGAATAACGGATTTTTTATGTTTGATGAGCTTACGCCGGGGCAGTATAAAGTGTACTATGAAGCCCCCGGGTACTTCAGCGATTCATCCACGGTAACAGTGCTGGCAGGTAAAAATGCTTTTGCAGACAAGGATCTGTTTGCAACCATTCCTCCTGCTGTAGCATCTATAATTCCGGCACCCGGAGACTCACTTTACCCCGGGAAAAAGGATATTATAATAGATTTTACGCGCGTAATGAACAGGGCAACGGTTGAATCTGCAATTTCCATAAATCCCCAGGTTCCCCTTACTTTTACATGGCAGAGCGACAAGAGAGTTACAGTAAGTACCTCATCGCTGCCATTTAATACGGCGCTTACGCTGACAATTTCCGGTGCGGCAGAGGAAAGCCCGCATGGACTGCACCTGGACGGCAACAAGGACGGCGTCGGAGGCGACAGCTACAGTTACTCATTCAGGACCAAGGTTCAGGATGTCACAGCTCCGGTGGTGGAATCCATTTATCCGCAGGATAACAGGGATAATGTAGAACCGATGCCGCTTATCAACATTGCATTTAATGAGCAACTTAACACTTCTACAATAAGCGGAAGAATAAAGCTGGTGAAAAATTCAGACCAGACAGTTATTCCGATGAAGGGCAGTTACTATGCTCTTAATGGCCAGGAATGCGTCTTCAGCTTTTTCCCGGCTGACACACTTCTTGAAAATGAAAGCTACAGTGTTGTGATTTCCCCAGGCGTTGAAGACCAGTTCAAGAATGCAATAAGTTCAGAAAAGGCGTACACATTTAAGACAGGCAGGAAGCTGCCCGCAATGACTTATATTGACAAGTTTGAAAGCGGGTTTACAGCCAGCTGGGCAAACCCCTCTGATTATTCGTCAGGTGTTGTAAATACAGGAACCAGTTTTGCCTCAAGCAGCACATACAAATTCTATGGAAGCAGCAGCAGCATGCAGCTTAACTACAGTTTCGACAAAAGCGCTTCCTCATGGTTATTAAGGGAATATTTAAGTTCAGGTGCTCCCAAAACTATTACATTCAGCAATAGCGGCATAGTGCAGGCTTATATTTTCGGTGACGGCAGCGGGAACAAGTTCCGTTTCTGTGTAGCCGATGGAAGCAACTTCTCAGGCCTTGAAGTCAGCCCCTGGTATACGATTGACTTTCTAGGGTGGCGCCTTGTAAGCTGGAATATTGTACGGGACGGTGTTGGAGTATGGGAAGGAAAGGGTAACGGAGTTTTGGACGGACAGCTTAAGTTCGACAGCTTCCAGATGACGTATAACCCCGGAAGCCCCAGCTCAGGATTTATCTGCTTTGACAACCTGAGGGCTTCGAATGAAACCTATGTGGGAGTTGAAAAAGAAGAAGGAACGGCAAAGCCTTCCAGCTACAGCCTGGAGCAGAATTATCCCAATCCGTTTAACCCATCAACTTCTCTGAGCTATCAGCTGCCGGAGAACAGCTTTGTGTCTCTAAAGGTGTTTGACCTCCTGGGGCGTGAAGTTGCAACTCTTGTAAATCAGGAGCAGGCATCAGGGAAGTACAGGGTTGAATTTAATGCCGGGAACATCCCGAGCGGAATTTACATTTATATGTTAAATGCCGGCAATTATAAAGAGACCAAAAAAATGATGCTTCTTAAGTAAAGAATGAGTATAATAAAGGCGGGCAAAATGTCCGCCTTTTTTTTACAGCTAAGGGGCATTCATGAAAAAGCTTACTTTATTGCTGGTCCTTTGTTTTTGTCCTGCTATTCTTCTTCCTCAGTCTGAATTCCAGAATTTTATCTCACGCGTAAACACACTTAACGGCAGCCCGCAGGCGCAGGCAGCGGTTATTGACAGCTTTATGAATTACGCAAAGACCAAAGGCATTCCTTTTATAGATGGCAGTACGGCTAACTTCCTCTACCGCGGAAACGCTGCTTCTGTCAGTGTTGCAGGGGACTTTAATGACTGGAATGCTGCAAAGAACATGATGGTAAAGCTTTCAGGCACAGACCTTTATTATTTCACGGGTACATTTGAACAAAACGCAAGGCTGGACTATAAACTGGTTCTTAACGGCAGCAGCTGGATACTGGACCCCTTGAATCCTCACCAGGTAAGCGGCGGCTACGGCCCAAACTCCGAATTTGCCATGCCGGGGTATGTCCAGCCCTGGGAGATTAACTATAAGCCTTCAGTTCCTCACGGGAAGGTTGAGGAGAGAACCACTTACAGCCAAAAGGCTTCCATTAACTACCAGATAAGGATATATCTTCCCCCGGGCTACAGCCCTGAAGATGCTGAAAGATACCCTGCTATATACTTCCAGGACGGTTTTGATTATATCGGCCTGGGGAGCGCTGTAAATGTAATAGATAACCTCCTGGACAGCGGGAAAATAAAACCTGTTATTGCGGTTTTTGTTCAGCCCAATAACCGCAACGACGAGTATGCAGGAGGAAAAAGGATACAGTACAGGGAATTCTTTGCTTATGAACTTGTGCCTCTTATAGACTCACTTTATAAAACAATTAAAGATCCCAAGGGCCGCCTGGTGCTTGGGGATTCCTACGGGGGCAACATTTCGGCACTCATTTCATTCAACCATCCGGATATTTTCGGCAACTGCGGCCTTCATTCAGGAGCCTTTCAGCCTTACAACTATGAGGCTGCGCAGCTTATAAGCTCAAAACCCCTGCAGCCGGTAAAGTTATTTTCAGTCTGGGGAAGCTATGAGGGGCTGTATCAGTTCTGGAGGCCGTTTAAGGATTCACTTCTTCAGAAAGGGTACGCTCTTAAGTGGGGTGAATATCCTGAAGGGCACAGCTGGGGGCTCTGGAGAGCCACGCTGGATGACATGCTGAAATATTTCTTTCCGAAAGAAGAAACTCTCGTGGAAAATGGCAGCCTTAAGCCTTCAGGTTTTGAACTCCAGCAGAACTATCCTAATCCTTTTAATCCTTCCACTACAATTATTTTTACCGTTTCTGAGGCCGGGCAGTATTCCATCCGGCTCTACGACATGCTGGGAAGGGAAGTGGCAGTTATTGCCCAAAGGGAGTTTACGCAGGGGCGGCATTCAGTAAGTTTTAATTCAGATGGCCTTCCTTCAGGGGTTTATCTATACCGGCTTGAAGGGAAAGGCGTTTCGCTATCGCGAAAGATGACGTTGTTGAGGTGAGTTTTCCGGGGAAATCTGGGGCTAAAGCCCCGAGGAGTGTGGGGGCGCATTAAACCACGACCTGAAGGTCGTGGCTATTCAGTCGTGGCTGTTATGTTAAAAATCAAGTGTAATCGTAAATTTTTATGGAGCGATT
>JAAXKN010000061.1 GCA_025612375.1 Ignavibacteria bacterium | reverse complement strand
TTATCTTCTTATTAAAACAGGTTCAACTCACTTTTAAACATAACTTCTCGGGCTATCAGCCGCGCAGGCTGTTGCATAGAGCTTCTTAATTTAGCAAAAAGCCTGCGCATAAAAAGGTTCATTATAAATTATATGATAATCTGAAGAAATCCTTCCCTGATTGCTGAGCCGCTCTCTCAGATCATCTAAAAGAGCTTTAAGGGTGAATAAAATGATAAAAATTGTTGAAGAAAGGCCCTTAAAGCTCCCATGGAGCCTGAAGAGCTTGTTTATGTTTACGGCCATGCAGATAAAGGCGAACTCCCGTGCGGCATTCCTAAGGCCTTTTCTTCTAAAGCGCCTGAAGCCAAGTGTCTCCTTTATGTAGCCGAATACAGGCTCAACCGTAGTCTGCCTTTTCATCATTATTTCTTCGGCCTCAGGGCTCATCATCTTAAGCCTCATTGCCTCAGCCAAGTATTCCCTTATGTCTCCTTCAATTTCCTTTCCCTTCTTTTTTGAGTTCTCTCCCAGGCACTGGCTGAAAAGAGGACATCCTTGGCAGTCTTTCCTGCCGTATTTCTTCCTTTTAGATGAACTACTTTTTTCTGAACTGACCTTTTCTGACTTACTCCCGGATGAAAAAAGCTTTTCTCCGGCAGGGCAGGTGTAGGAGTCTGAGTCTTTGTCATAAATGAAGTCTATGTGGTAGAGCTTCCTCTTTGACCGAATGAGCTCCGGAAGAGCCTCACGCTTCAGGTTCTTAAGCATAGGATCACGTACGTATGCATTGACTTCATTGATACTCATATATTCCAGCTGGTCAAAGGTGTTGTATCCACTGTCAGCACCATAGACTCTATTCTTATTACTTCCAAGCGTCTCTTCCGTCATCTCGTGCATTAAAGAGAACTGCCTCTGGTCGTTCCTGTCCTGGGTGAGGCTGCAGGAAACTATAAACTGTGTCTTTGAATCGACAGTTATCTGAGCGTTATAGCCTGGATGATACCCCTGTCCTAAGGAATGGTCCATCATCATGGCATCATGCTCCTGGAGGTTGATCTGGTGATTCTCCCGGTCCTTTGGCCTCAGGCTCTCTTTTCTTTTTACAAGCTCGTCTTTACCTGCCACCAGGAGCTTTTCAGTCTTCTCAAGCCTCTCAAGCTTTTTCTTCAGTTTCTGAAGATCTTCTTTCTCCGCATACTCTTTGTTAGGAACTTCTTCTTTTTCCATAAGGCTCAGCTTTGCCTTATATTCCTCTATATCCTTCTTTACAGCCTCCATGTAGCGGTTGATCTTCCTTTCTCTCATGGACTGCTTCCTGCTTGATTTGGCCTTCATCTTTGTCCCGTCAATCATCACTTCCTTGAAGTCGCTGATATGCATCTTTTTCCCAAGCTCCACTATCTGGGTGAAGTACTTCGGCCACAAGTCCCCGTTCCTTTGCATGAAGCGGCATAGCGTCGTGTGGTCAGGCCTCAGGTTAGCCGATATGTAGATGAAGTCCAGGTGCTTATGGCAGAGCTTCTCTATCTCCCGGCTTGAAGAAATGCCTTCACTGTAGGCCAGAAACCAGATCGCAAGCATTATCTTCGGGTCATAACTCGCGGCTCCCTGTCCCTTGTAGTTAGAGTAAAGATCCTTCAAATCAAGCTTATCTATGAGTCTTACAATGTATCGGCACTTGGAATCTTCCTCCACGAAATCATCTATGCTGAATCCGATTATATCCCTCTGAACGCGTTCTGCTGTTATGAATCCCATTTACCTTTCTGCTGTTGTTCTTTTCTGTCCCTTATATTTAAAGACCAGAGATTTTGTTCCCGGAATTTGCAACAGCCTGCGCGGCTGATCATCCGAAGGATGACTTAGTGATTGCGTTATTTTGAATGCTCACATTTCATCATATTTTGAGCTATTTTTCAAGACTGTGCCACCCCCACTACGATACTCAAAAATGTTAGGACCAAATAATTAAAGAGATGAATATATAATCTTATGTAAAGGTGCTTTTCTTTCAGATAAACTTAGACTTAACTGAATTTTTGATTTTTCGGAATTCCAGCTAAGATCTGACTGCAGTCCACGGCCTATTCTATGCATTATTATATTCTTTTTACCTGTATCACTGCTTTGTGCATATTGCCTTAACCAAGGCGCCAGGTCATGATCCGGCTTGCCATATTTCTCTGTTAAGTGAGAAATCATTTTCATGTGATCGTCAATATTCCGGAAGTAATCCTGTCCTTGTACAGATATAAATCTTACCACTATCCTGTTCAATCCCGAATCTGAAAATATATACTGTATTGAGGCCGGTTTACCTTCTATAATTCCGGAATAGATTAACAACCCTTTTGCTTCGCGCGTCAGTTTAGCTGTTTCAGTTCTCTTGATATCTTTAAGAGAAGCGCCCCATTTTGCATTTCTGAAATCCTGGGCATTAATTAAAACTGAAGAAAAAAGAATGAATATTAACAGAATCTTTTTCATTTAGGATCCCAATTTTATTTAATATTTTATAAAATTATCCTCTTCTCCAACCTGATACAAATTCAGATATATTTCTGTTCCTAAAATGACTTTGGGCCTTCAGGTAAAAAAAAGCCGGGTCACAGGGTGATCCGGCTTTGTTGTTTGGTTACTTAATTTTATTGGCGCTCAAGGGCTTCGTCGTATTTTGAGATGTGGGCCGGGTCGATCTTCTTCAGCGTGGCAAAAATGGTTTTGTCGGGATAGTCGCTCATATAGTTTACAATTTCGGCTGACTTGGTATCAAAGAATACCTTCATCAGAATGCCCCTTATATCCTGCTTCGTCCTTAGGACGTCCAGGTCTTTAATGAGCTTTGCAATGTTATCCTGTGCCTTCTGCTTATCCTGCGGGCCGAGTGCAAAAATGTCGAGTCCGTTATAGTGATAGTTAAAATAATCTTCCCTGAATGTTCTGTACTTCTCGTTTATCAGGTCTTCAATGAGGCCCCTGCGGTTATAAGGAGTTGTACTTTTCTCCCAGCCCGCCGGCTGTGTGCTGTTTGCCCCGAGGAGCGTAATGTTATAAGCCTGTGAAAATAGCTGTGAGCCGCCAAGCATATTATATGAATCGGCATCGAGGCCTATAATTATATAGGCGTAAAAGTTGAGAAAGCTTGTAAGCGGGTCAAAAACTGACTGGTTATAGTACATTGACTGGCCGCGCTCATAGACAAAATTCCATTGGTTATCGAGCACATTGATCATTAAAGACGCCCTGTTGCTCTTGTAAATGGGTCTTAAGCTGGTAATGCTCACCTGGGCGGAATAATGGGTTTCGTCGGTTGCATTATCTAAGAAGACATTAAAGGAGCACTTGATCCTGTCCCCTTCCCAGTTGTCGCCAGTAAAGCGGGTATTATTGAGATAATCCTGAATGTCCTGCCCAAAATTAGAAAGCAGGTCCTTATTGGTCGTTGGCAGTTTTTCAGTATTAACTTTAACCTGAACATCGAGTTCCTGTGAATACAGGCAAACAGGAAGTAAAAGGAGGAGCGCTAGTAGGTATTTCATTTTTCAACCAATAGTTTTTTTAACGTTTGACATAATATATAAATTTGAATATTATAATTCCATAGGCAATACTTACATTTCAATGCCACACTTCTTTTACATTTTCATCCTGATATTAGTTTCTGCCGGCGCTATTTACCCGCAGATGAACCCGGGCGCAAGGCAGATAGCTTTGGCAAATTCTGACGCTGCCATAGATGGAGATGTGTTTTCAGCCTTCAATAATCCGGCCTGCCTTCCTGGTGTTTTGGACAGTGAGCTGGGGGTTTTCTACTCCCCTTCGCCATTCGGCCTTAAGGAACTGGCAAATGCAGCCATGGCTTACACCGGACCTCTGCCGGCAGGAACAGTATCTTTTGGGATATCCACTTTCGGGTTTTCACTTTACAGGAAAAATAATTTTGTCATGGCTTATTCCATAAAAATCACTGATGTATCTGTAGGCTTAAGCCTTAACCTCCACAACCTTACAATCAGGAATTACGGATCGGATAATTCACTGGCCATCAGTCCCGGGATTTTAATTTCACTCATCCGGGAGCTCAACTGGGGCTTTTCCGTTCAGAACATCCTTAACGCCTCGCTCGGGAGTGAAAAGGGCCAGATCCCACGCGTTATATCCTCCGGCTTCAGCTACAGGCCATACAGGACAATTATGCTGAACGCGGCAGTGGAAAAAGTGACCGGAGATCCGATATCTATAAGAGCAGGTGTTGAATATGACATCATAAAATATCTATCTCTAAGAGCCGGAGTTTCCACGGAGCCCGACAGGTTCTCAGCCGGAATAGGAATAAATTACTCTTTCCTGAAATTTGATTACGCCGTGTTCACTCACCAGGACCTGGGTCTTACGCACCAGATTGGAGCGGTCCTGAGTCTTAGCGCTAAAGACTGACACCGGGGATATTCCCCGTATAAGAAGATTTTACACAGCCCATTGCCATGAGAATTCCTTTACTTATAATATCAGTTTTACTTCTTTTGAACGGCTTAGTTTTGCCGCAGAAAGATTCAGTCCGGTCTATCGGTTTAATCCCGTCCGGCTACGACCGGTTCTGGAATAACCTCATTGAAGAGAACATGACTGAGGTAAATGAGAGTGAAATTTCTGACGATCTGGAGAACCTTTCCCTTCACCCGGTGGACATAAATTCAGCCACGCTGGAAGACTTCTTAAGGGTTCCATTTCTTAATTATCAGGATGCAAAAGCGATTTTGGAGTACAGAAAAACCTCTGGAAAATTCTTTTCAACTAATGAATTAAGGCAGGTAAAAGCACTATCTAACGTACTTATTTGTAATATCTTACCTTATGTTACTGCAAAAACTTACGAGATGATTCCGGCAAGTGCCTTTACTTTAAGAGCAGAACCCGACGTCAGCCCTATCCCGGAAGTCGATTTACGCCTCAGAATGCTCAGTAACTCCTTATATAATAAAGATGTTACGGCCGGGACTTACAGCGGCACTCCATTTAAGCTCTATAACCGCCTTAAAGTTAACAGCAAAGACCGGTATCAGCTGGCTTTCATTCTGGAGAAGGATGCAGGTGAAACCCCGCTTTCTGACTTCAGTTCATTCCACCTTTTACTCAATTTTCTTAAGCCGTTTGAGGGGGTCCTTATAGGCGACTACACCCTGGAGTTCGGGCAGGGTCTTGCACTCTGGAGCCCTTACGGGTACTTAAGAGATGGGGATGCAGTGAGCTCACTTCAGAGGCAGAATAAGGGCATAAAGCCATACCTCAGTACTGATGAAAACAGTTTCTTAAGAGGCGGTGCTTTATCCTTTTCTTTAAAGGGTTTAAGGCTTTCCGCCTTCTATTCCAATAACGCCAGGGATGCAAATCTCGATACTGCTTCGGGTAAGGTTACATCTTTTTATACTTCAGGCTATCACAGGAATTTAAGGGAGAGCATGAAAAAGGATAAAGTAAAGGAAGTTCTTTTCGGGGCTTACGCTGATTACCAACTAGATGAAATTCTGAAGGCCGGTATACTTTACTACCATTCGGAGTTCAGCCGTTCATTTTTGGAATCCTCACCATCAGGACTTTCAGGCAGCAGGTTTGACATATTTTCCCTTTCATATAAACTGTTTTTGGAAAAGGTCATGATTTCCGGAGAGGCGGCAAATGCCGGCAGAAAGACGGCCTTTAACAGCTCTATGGAACTCATTATTACTAAAGAGATAAACGCGCTAATTTCCTTCAGGCATTACCCCCGGGGCTTCCCTTCCCTGCATTCATCCCTCTCAGGCGGTAGTTCCGGAGGCTTCAGGCAGGAAGCAGGGATCTACTGCGGAATGAATTTTAAGACACCCCTTGGCACTTTCGGCATCTTCTACGACCAGTTTAAGAAAGAAAAACAAAGCTACAGCCTGCCTGCAAACGGGAATAAGTTCGGCATGAGCTTTAGCTTTTCGACGGCAAAGAATCTGAAGATGAACTTCAGGTACCGGAATGGTGATGAAGAAATATGCGACCTCCGTGATCCTTTTGCAGGAACCGTTACAAGACAGAGCCGGACCTTCAGGGCTGATTTACGCATGGACTTTACATCTTCATTATTCATAAAGCTGCACGGCAGCCTGAACAGGTATATGGATACAAAGGAGGATAAAAAAGAAAAAGGTTTTCTGCTTTACGAGGAGACGGCAGTCTCCAGGAGCATGTTTTCCCTTTCGGCAAGGATATCTTATTTCAGGACAGAGTCCTACTACTCAAGGATTTTCCAGGTGGAATACGACACCCCGGGAAGCCTTGCAAACTCTTTTCTTTATGGACAAGGGGTGAGGTGGTTTATAAATCTGCGGGGCAGGATATTTCAGGGTGTTTCGGTATCAATGAAATATTCTGAGACCTACAGGTCTGAAAGCTTACAAATGCCTGAGGAGGAAAATAACTCTCTGAGTCTGCAATTAGACGTCAAACTGTAGGGGCAGGCGGCGCCTGCCCTGAAAAGGACTATTAACCGGTAATTACGACCAGGTGCCCTGGTGGCGGATATTGCCTGAGGCGTCGTATGTCCACCACTCTCCGGAACCGTTTGCAAGCCAGGAAGCCTTAAAAGCAAGATTGCCGGTAAAATACACAAGCACCTGTCCCGATTTATCTGTGTTTTCAGAAGCTTCAATTCTTGTACGGAGGCTGCCGTCGGCGTTATATTCTCTGATAGTTGCAGAAATTGAGCCGTCGTCATTTTTCTGCCATTTGTAGTCTCCGGTAAGAAGATTTGTATTCTGCCTGAAGAGTTTCCATGTTCCCATCTTCCCGTCTGAGCTTGAAGTGCCTTCAAGGGCGAGCCAGTTATTATAGGTCACGCTGTCGCTTGTGCCGTTTAGAGTTAATTTCCAGGCGTAGGATCCGTCCGGAAGCCTGTTTGTAATCAGTGTTGCAGAAATTGAGCCGTTGAAGAATTTTCTGACCCAGCCGGTATCGGAATAAACGGCCTGAACATCCTGGAACATATTTGAATAGTATGAAAGTGTGCCAAGGCTCTGGAAGTAGCTTTTTGCCAGTAAAAGGACCGGATCGTTTGAAGTTGAGCCCGGGCCCTTGATACCTATCTGGGGCACTGCCGGGGGCGGACCAGGGTTAGTAGCGACTGCCGGAGCGGCGGGGTTATCATCTTTTTTGGAGCAGCCGGAGGCAAGAAAAGCCGTGATCAAAAAAAACAGGATTAAAAAGTTATACCACCTTTTCATATGAACGTCTCCCTTCTAATTATTTTAACCTGACCAATATTTACAATTTCGGGACTTTGAAAAACGCGTCAGATATAGTCATGCAACCCTCTTGCGTTATAATATGATATAAAATCTTTTTTCTCTTATCAAAGCCATTTTAGAAGGATCTTTTGAATTACCCGGACTAGGAGGTGCAGGGGAGAAAATAAAAAGCTCCTTCCTATTGTAGAAAGGAGCCATAAAATCTGAAGTGATAAAAACGAATTCTTACTGCCAGTTGCCCTGGGTTTTCTGTACGCCGTTCTCATAACCCCACCACTGGCCAGTACCGTTGGCAATCCAGGTTGATTTGAACATCAATTCTCCGCTGTTATAAACAAGCAGACTGCCTGAATTGTCAGGATTGTTTGTAATTTCGATCTTCCCGGTTACAACACTGTTCTCATAGCCTTTGAACGTTCCTGAAAGGACTCCGGTGCTGCTGGTAGACCAGGTATAGTCGGCAGTCAGAACGTTTGTATTATCTTCAAAAGCCTTCCAGCTTCCGCTTTTACCATCTGAACTTGTAGTGCCCTCAAGAGCTTTCCAGTTACTGTATGTGCTACCCTCGTAAGTACCGTTTAGCATCAGCACCCAGGTATAACTTCCGTCTGAATTCCTTGTTCCGGCAAAACTTTCTGTAAAACCGGCAACAGGTGATAACTCCCATCTCCACTGACCGTCTTTACTTGTAGGATTAGCAGAAGAAAAAGCCGAAAGCATCATTGGGTAGGCATTCATCGATTCCACGGAAGATTTTGTATAAATAGCCCACTGGTCGGTTGAATTGGTGTTTGGTCCTTTAAAGGATACGCTTGGAATTCCAGGCGGTTCATCTTTTGGTGCGGCCGGATTATCGTCCTTTTTTGAACATGAAGTAACTGCAAGCGACAAAAGCAGCACGATGACTAAAGAGTTGAACTTTTTCATTGGATCTCCCCAGGTTAATGATAAATTTATTGAGATTAAGGAAAATTCCGTTTATAACGATTTAAGGGATAGTTAAAGGTTAAAATATTTAATTTTTATTAAAAATCAAACAAATAAAAAATCAGAGTCCGGGACCTATCTCTCCACATTTATGCTGCATTTTTTCTTATCTGCCATTTCGCTTGCTAACATAGAAGGAATTCTATAATTTAGATGTCGACAATTCAACCATTCACAAATAAGGACTTACTTTATGCGCACAATCGTAGCAATGCCGGGTGACGGTATAGGTAAAACAGTTCTTCCTGAAGCAGTCAGAGTTCTGAATGCAATTGGTTTTGAAGCAAACTATGTCCATGGTGATATTGGATGGGATTTCTGGAAAAAAGAAGGAAATGCATTACCTCAAAGAACGATAGATCTTCTTTCTGAGCATAAAATTGGTCTTTTTGGCGCCATTACAAGCAAGCCCAAAGATGCCGCTGCTAAGGAACTGGATCCATCGCTCCAGGGGAAAGGTTACGTTTATTTCAGCCCGATCGTAGGCTTAAGACAACATTTCAACCTTGATATCTGCATACGTCCCTGCCTTTCCTTTAAGGGTAACCCTTTGAATTTCATAAGAAGAAGCCAAACGGGCTTTGAAGAGCCGATGGTAAATGCCGTTATATTCAGGCAGAACACCGAAGGGCTTTATGCGGGAGTTGAATGGACGAATCCGCCGAAGCAGGTGCGTGATGCGCTTGAAACGCACCCCAAAATGAAGTTCTTCAAGGATACGCCGAGCGAGGATCTGGCGGTCTCAACACGCATTGTAACAAGAAGGGCATCAAGAAGGATACTTACGGCAGCCTTCGAGTACGCAAAGAAGTATGGCTACAAGAATCTAACGCTCTGCGAAAAGCCTAACGTTTTAAGAGAAACCTCGGGCATGATGTTCAAGGAAGCAAGGGAAATTGCAAAGAACTATCCCGGAATTGAGCTCTGGGATACAAACATAGATGCACAGATGATGTGGCTTACAAAGAACCCTGAGTCATACGGCGTAATTGTAGCCGAAAACATGTTCGGTGACATAATTAGTGACGGCTTTGCAGGCCTGGTAGGCGGCCTTGGTTTTGCGTGCAGCGCAAACATCGGTGAAGAAGTTGCGGTTTTCGAGCCCACGCACGGCTCGGCTCCAAAGTACCAGGAATTAAACCCCTCGATTGTAAACCCGATCGCAATGGTTTTAAGCGCATGCATGATGCTTGACCACATAGGCGAAAGCGAAAAGGCCGAAAAGATCCGCCGCGCGATAGCACAGGTAATTGAAGAAGGATGCGTCAAGACATACGACATGATGAAGCTTAAAGGCGGGCCCGACGTATTTAAGCAGGGCGCCTGTACGACGCAGGAAATGACAGATGCCATAATTGCAAAACTGTGAGGTTGTAATGCGCGACAAAGTACTTAAGATATGGCCCGAGATCCAATGGATAGAAAATGAGGATCTCAGGAACAAGGTAACCGACTGCTGGGTTTACGCCATTGAACACAGCGTCCTTTCGGCCGAGGACCTTGAAAAGATCCCATTTTCACTTCTCTTAAAGGACTGCAGGATCACATTCATGACGCATAAGCGCACGTGCGTGAAACTGGCAGTTGATATGGCAAAAACAATGAAGGAAAACTTCGGAAGCGAAATTAAGATAGACATGGACACACTGGTTGCAGGAGCTATTTTAATTGACGTGGGTAAGCTTCTTGAATATGAAATAAAAGACGGCAGGCTTACGACGAGCGCTGCCGGGAAAATGCTCAGGCATCCTTTCAGCGGCATCGGCATTGCGGACCGTTTCGGCATACCGCCTGAAGTTCAGCACATAATTGCCACGCACTCAAAGGAAGGTGACCTGGGGATGAGGACTGTTGAATCTATAATAGTCCATCATGCAGACTTTGTAAGTTTCGATCCGTTCAAGGCTTAATTTTAGGGCAGGGGCTCTCTCCCCTGCCAAAATATACTGTAGTAGTTTTTATTTCTAAGGCACGTTAATGAACTCATTTCAGGAGGTTTTAAGATGTCTCAGACACTAATAGAAAAAATTGCACAGAGATTTGCCGTAGGACTTCCGGAGGGCCACGAGGTTCACGCCGGAGATTACATTTCGATAAGACCAGCATATGTTATGACGCACGACAATACGGGCGCCGTAATTCCAAAATTCAAAAGCATAGGGGCAGTAAAGCTCCATAATCCGCACCAGGTTGTAAACACGCTTGACCACAACGTACAGGACAAAAGTGAAAAGAACCTGGAAAAGTATAAGAAGATAGAAACCTTCTCAAAAGGAATGGGAGCGGACTTTTATCCCGCGGGCCGCGGCATAGGCCACCAGATAATGTGCGAGGAGGGATATGCATTCCCGGGCACTATGGTCGTTGCCTCAGACAGCCATTCAAATATGTACGGGGGACTTGGATGCCTGGGCACTCCGATAGTAAGAACAGACGCCGCGGCAATCTGGGCTACAGGCAGAACGTGGTGGCAGGTGCCGCCTGTTGCCAGGGTGGAACTGAAAGGAAAACTTCAGCCGGGCGTAACGGGTAAAGACGTTATAATTGCCCTGTGCGGATTTTTTAATCACGATGAAGTCCTTAATCACGCAATTGAATTTACGGGTGAAGGGGTAAAATACCTTTCAGTGGATGAAAGGCTTTCAATAGCAAATATGACAACCGAGTGGGGAGCACTGGCCGGCGTATTCCCGATTGATGAAGTTACAATAAACTGGATAAAAGGCCGTGAAAAATATTTGTCGGAAAGAGGGCCTTCCGGGGTCAACTCGGATTCAAACGGTATGAACCCAAGGATAAACGGAAACAGGATTGCTTCTCTTGAAGAAGAATGCATGAAGGCCGATGGGGGCGCATTCTACGCAAAGGAAATTGAGATTGATATTACTTCAGTTGAGCCTTACGTTTCAGGACCCAATACGGTAAAGATAATGACGCCGGTTTCCGAAATAAAGAATAAGGAAGTAAAGATCAACAAGGCGTATCTTGTCTCCTGCGTCAACAGCCGCGTAGATGACCTTGCGGAGGCGGCAAAAATAGTAAGGGGAAAGAAGGTAGCTGAAGGCGTAAAGTTCTACATTGCGGCAGCCTCAAGCGAGGTTCAGGCCGAAAGCCAAAGGCGCGGCGACTGGCAGACTCTTCTTGAAGCCGGCGCAATTGCGCTTCCCCCGGGATGCGGGCCCTGCATTGGTCTTGGAACAGGGCTTCTGGAAGACGGCGAAGTGGGCATTTCCGCCACAAACAGGAACTTCAAGGGAAGGATGGGGTCTCCAAACGCTCAGGCATACCTGGCATCCCCTGCCGTTGTTGCCTCAAGCGCCATTTCAGGCAGGATCACCTACGACTGGGCAGGAAACAGTTCAAAGCTCACGGGATCAATTAAGGAAGCAGAGAATGCGGCTTCTTCGGATAGTGAAGTCAGTATAATTGAAGGCTTCCCCGAAAAAATTACCGGAGAACTCATCTTCTGCTATCAGGATAATATGAATACAGACGGAATCTATCCCGGCAAGTACACATATAATGACGACATGACGCCTGAAGAGCAGGCACAGGTTGTAATGGAAAATTACGACCCGGAATTCGGGAAAATTGTAAATAAAGGGGACATACTTGCAGGCGGCTTCAACTTCGGAACCGGAAGCTCAAGGGAGCAGGCGGCTACAGCTTTGAAGTACAGGGGTATACAGCTTGTTGTTGCCGGATCATTTAACGAGACCTATAAGAGGAATGCGCTTAATAACGGGTTCCTGCTTATAGAAGCCCCAGAACTGATAAAGGATCTTAAAAGCCAGTTCGGGCAGGACAGGCTTACTGTTAAAACCGCAATTGTGGCTGAGATTGATTTCAGGCGCTCGGTTTTGACTGCTGAAGGAAAACAGTACAGGATCAGCCCCGTTGGAGCGGCCGCGCAGGAGCTCATAGTCTTTGGCGGGCTTGAAAACTGGGTTAAGAATAATTTGTAAGAATAATAAACCCTTAAAAAGGTGCCGGAGGCTCCCGGCACCTTTCAGTATAAAAATTTTAATCAGAGGTATTATGGAAAAGTCATTTTCTCGTCAGATTGCTGAATTTGCCGTCAATCTTAAATTTGAAGACCTTCCCGGGGAAGTTGTCAACGAAGTTAAAAGATATCTCTATGACTCCATGGGCTGCGCCTACGGGGGTTACCACACAAAAGACGTTAACATACTAAGGGATATTTATAAGGAAATGGGAGGAAGTGAGCAGGCAACTCTAATAGGTTTCGGCGACAGGGTGCCTGCAGTCAATGCAGCTCTTATAAATTCGCTTATGATACGTGCTCTGGATTTTAACGATATATACTGGAAGGAAGACCCTTCACACCCTTCAGACCTTATACCTGCGGCTCTTTCAGCTGCGGAACTGTGCAATGCATCAATGAAGGATGTAATTACGGCAATTGTCCTGGCCTATGAATTTGAAGAGCGCTTCTGCGAGTTTGCTGTTCCCGGAGTGCGTGAACGCAAGTGGCACCATGCAACTTTAACTCAGTTTGTCTCCCCCATTGCCGCGGGCAAGGTTCTGGGCCTTACGGTTGACCAGATGGTTAATGCCATAGGCATAAACGGATGCCACAACCACACTATAGGGTGCCCAACAGCCGGAAAGCTTACGATGATGAAAAACACAGTGGATCCGATGGCGGTGCAGGCTGGTGTATTTGCAGCCCTTATGGCACAAAAAGGCTACACCGGAACAGAAGCCGTTTTTGAAGGCAAAGAAGGATTGATGGATGTATTCGGGCCCAAATGGGATACAGACAAGCTCCTCTGCAACTTAGGCCAGAATTTCAAGATAATGGAATGCGGCATGAAGGCGTTCCCCACTGAAGCCCTTACGCATACGCACATAACTTGCACGCTTAAGGCTGTGACAAAAAACAATATCAGCTACAAGGATATAGATTCAGTTACAGTTACAACCATTGCAAGGGCATGCGACATTTTGTTCGATCCGCATAAATACCGTCCTGAATCGAGGGAAACCGCGGACCACTCGCTTCCCTACTGCATTGCTGCGACATTGGTTGACCACAAAATTACAACAAATTCATTCTCGGAAGAGAAGCTGAAAGATCCTGCAATATGGGAAGTAATTGACAAGATCAAGGGTGAAGCCTCCCTTGAATTTGAGAAGATGTTCCCGGCCAAGCAGCCCTCCCGTGTTAAAATCAGGACAAAGGACGGGCGTGAGTTTACAGAATACCTGGAATACCCCAAAGGCGACCCGAGAGAGCCGATGACGATGGAAGACCTTGAAAATAAATTCAACGCACTTTCATCAAAACTCCTTTCAGCCGAAAGGCAGAAGGAAATAAAAGATATGATATTCACCTGCGAAGGCATGGCGGCCAAAGACTTTATGGCTCGCCTAAAAGTATAATCCGGACAAGGAAATTCCTGCGGGGCATTAAGTAATTAATGCCCTGATATAACTTTAATTAACTTCAGAAGAGAAAAATTATGGAACAATTAAAGAAAGCTTCTGCCGGAAAGCAGGGGGACAAGATCCGCTCCGACTGCTACTTTGAAATGGAGCTAAAGGCCTCCGGCGGAATTGATCTGGAAATTAAGAGCAAGGTGGAGACTATGTACGGAGACTCCATCAGGAAGCTCATTCTTGACATGTGTGAATATTTTGAAATCAAAGATGCACGCATACTTCTTGAGGACAGCGGAGCACTCCCCTTCGTGCTTGCAGCCAGGTTCGAGCTTGCAGTCAAAAGGCTTTTCCCTGAAAATAAAAAGCAGTACCTGCTTCCAATGAACAAGAGGAACCTGTACTCAACTGCAAAAGACCGCTTAAGAAGAAGCAGGCTTTATCTTCCGGGAAACGAGCCGAAGTTCTTCCCGAACGCCGGGCTTCATGAGCCGGACGGAGTGATACTTGACCTTGAGGATAGTGTCGCCCCCGTAGAAAAGGAAGCCGCACAGCTTTTAGTACGTAACGCCCTGAGAACAGTCGACTTCTACGGCGCCGAAAGGATGGTAAGAATAAACCAGCTCCCCTTGGGAAAAAGGGATCTTGAGTTCATTGTGCCTCAGAACGTAAATCTGATACTGATACCGAAGTGCGAAAGCGCAGAACAGGTCTACGACGTTGAAAACGAGGTACTGCGCCTGAAGAAAGAGTACAATATTACAAACGAAATTTATTACATGCCGATTATTGAAAGTGCGCTTGGTGTAATGAGGGCTTATGAGATAGCCTCGGCAAGCGAGAATGTATGTTCGCTTGCAATAGGGCTTGAGGATTATACGGCGGACCTGGGGACGCAAAGGACGGATGAAGGCAAAGAAAGCTTCTTTGCGCGTTCAATGCTGGTAAATGCGGCCAAGGCATCAGGCATACAGGCAATAGACACGGTATTTTCTGACGTAAGCGATATGGAAGGCCTGCGAAAAAGCGTGCTTGAGGCGAAGGCCCTGGGCTTTGAGGGCAAGGGATGCATACACCCCAGGCAGATCAAGGTCATCAACGAGGCCTTTGCGCCAAATGAAGCTGAAATTGAGAAGGCGAAGAAGATCGTTCTGGCCTTTGAGGAAGCTGAAAGAAATGGCATTGGCGTGGTTTCCTTGGGAAGCAAAATGATCGACGCGCCAGTTGTAAAAAGGGCGCGCAACACTATTCATCTCGCACTGTTAAACAAACTTATTCCAGAAGACTGGAGGATGAGCTGAAAATGAAACTACTTAAAAACGCTGCCGGAAGACTTGTTCCGGACGAAATAAACGGCGAAAAGCAAATTCCCTTCCAGGGAGTAAACAATTATAAGCCCGCAGGCTGCAAGGCAAAGCCGCAGGTAAAAAGCTGCATCGATTATCCTGAAGACGGCAATAAACTGGTCGGCAGCCTGAAGGAAGCCCTAATAAATTCAGGCATTAAAGACGGCATGACCATTTCAACGCATCACCATCTGCGAAATGGCGACGTACTGACAAACATGCTTTTTGACATAATTCATGATATTGGCCTTAAAGATATCCGCTGGTTCCCGAGCGCGTCTTTTCCCTGCCATGAGCACCTGATCCCATACCTTGAAGACGGCACCATCAGCCACATTGAAGGAAGCATGAACGGACCCTTGGGACGTTTTACAACGCAGGGAAAGATGAAAGGCGTGGGCGTTCTTAGATCCCACGGCGGGCGCTACCAGGCAATTCAGGACGGAGAGGTTCATATTGATATTGCTGTAATTGCAGCTCCCACGTCCGACCCCTTCGGCAACTCAAACGGCGTTAACGGCAAGTCGGCAAGCGGTCTGATAGGTTTTGCCCTCGGGGACTCGGAATACGCAGACCATGTAATTGTAGTTACAGACAACCTTGTTCCCTTCCCCTGTGTGCCGTGGCAGATACAGGGCAACAACGTGGATTATGTTGTTGAGATAGATTCCCTTGGGGATGCCTCAAAGATCGTCTCTGGCACAACAGAAGTAACCAAGAGTCCCGACAGGCTTTTAATTGCAGAATACGTGGCGCAGTTTATTGAAGAAGCGGGCATTATGAAAGACGGATTTTCCTTCCAGGCCGGGGCCGGAGGGACGAACCTGGCGTTTGTTTTATACCTTAAAGAAAGGATGAAGGCCAAGGGAGTAAAGGCCCGTTTTGTGCGCGGCGGAAGCACCAAGTACCTTGTGCAGCTGTTGGAAGAGGGCCTGACTGACTACATACTTGACGGGCAGACATTTGATCTTGAAGGGGTGCGCTCGATGAGGGAAAACCCGAATCACGTAAACACGAGCCCCTTTACAAGCTACAATTTCCACGGCAAGGGCAACTTTGCCTCGATTATTGACACTGCAGTCTTAGGTGCAACGGAAGTGGACGTGAACTTTAACGCAAACGTTGTAACGCATTCCGACGGATATCTGCTTCATGGTATTGGAGGCTGGCAGAACTGCCTTTACTCAAAGTGCACAATTCTTGCTATTCCATCCTTCCGCGACAGGATTCCCGTAATTCTGGATGAGGTAACGACGCTCTGCGGACCGGGTGAGCTCATTGACGTCATCATTACCGAGCGCGGCATTGCAATTAATCCTAAGAGGCAGGATCTCTTAAAGGCGGTTGAAGGTTCAAGCCTGCCTGTTAAACCGATTGAGAAGATACGCGACGAGGTTTTTGAGATCTGCGGCGGAGCACCGGCAAAGCCAAAGATCAATAAGGACAAAGTTGTAGCTGTAGTCAAGTGGGTTGACGGCACAGTGCTCGATTCAGTGTTCCAGGTTACAGAATAATCACATAATTGAGCATTCGATTGTATTAAAGTTAGAGCGGAAAATTTTCCGCTCTAATTCTTTTCCGGCAAAATTTATGAGGGTATATTAAAGAGCAGAGTATGTAAGGTTGTGCACAGGGAGAAAATTGGCGGATAATTTCAGACTCAGATGAATTAACGATGTACCGGATTTCCATGTCAGCTCTGAATCCATTCCACCAGCTATTTCATGAATTATGATGTCCTTTCGTTTTTCTGCGCTGCTGACAACATATTTTAATATCCATGGATTTATTCCCTCATCAGGATAGCCATACTTTTTTGTAAAAAGAACAATCAGTCTTATATGAGTATCTATATACCGGGAGTAGTCCTGCTCTTTATTAGTCTGAAATTTTACTCTTACACTTTTTAATCCCGAATCCGAAAAAAGATACCATATTGAGGCCAGTTTACCGTCGATATGACCTGAATAAATGAGTACCCCATCTTCTTCGCGAACCAATTTAGCATCTTCGGTTCTTTTTATTTCATCCACAGAAGCCCCCCATTTTGCATTCCGGAAATCCTGTGCATTGATCAGGGCCGATGAAAAGAAAATGAGCAAAAAGAGTATCTTTTTCATATCCGTTTTCCATTATACCAGGGATTCAGTTTTCTAAAGCGCAATATAATTTCATCCAAATTTATTTCCAAGAAAATGGATGGAGATAACGTTCAGTAATGAGAAGGATACCGGCTCTTTTAATTTTTAATTTGATGCAACAAGTCCTGAGATGTGGCATTTTGGGGATCTCATTTCCAGGTTACTGCAATCTAATGACAGTGAAGGTTTTTAAGAATTAATATATTGGAAATATTTGAACTCTTTTCTGTAGATTTAGGGATATAAATTTTTTATTAAAAGGTTCATATGAATTGGGAACGTTTACTTTCTAACAGACGCCTT
>JAAXKN010000060.1 GCA_025612375.1 Ignavibacteria bacterium | reverse complement strand
ATTGAGCTGCAGGAAAAAGAAGTAAATATTCTGAAGGAATCGATTCAAATGGCTTATAAATTTCAAAAACCGTCCTGGTGGAATAATTTTGTGACCGGAATTGCCGCCGGAACACTTATAGCTATTTTACTGCAGACAGGTAACCGTTAACGTAAGTCTTATTATAAAAGGGCTGCCGCAAGACAGCCCTTTTTATTAGCTAAATGTACTCTTCCGGAACTACTTTGAGAGCATCATCTTCTTTATCATAACCACGTTATTTCCGCTTAACCTGTAGATATACATGCCTGAGGTAAGTCCTGATGCATCAAAAACAACCATATGGCAGCCTACAGGGAGCTCACTATTGAGAAGTGTTGCAACCTCCTGTCCTAAGGTATTAAATACCTTAACTGTATACTGCCCTGCAGCGGGGACCGCGAACTCGATTGTAGTTGACGGGTTGAACGGGTTCGGGTAGTTCTGCTGCAGAGAGAACTCGGTTGGAGTGCCACCTCTGAAAGCAACTCCGGTTGCTGGTTTAAGTACAAGTGCAATCGGGCCCCCGATAGATTTGGTTGTATCTGTAACTTCGAAGCAGCTGCTCTGCCCATTTGTAATGAAATCTGAGCTTACACCCTCACCACCTACTTGCTTAGCAGAGGGGCTGATTAAGTAGCCATCGGGAACGATAACTTTCATGTAGTAGGTGTCGAGCAGAATGTCATTGAAAGTAAAAAGTCCTGATGCATCTGTTTTTGAAGACTGGACCAGTGCATTATTTGAACAGTTATAGAGTTCAACCGTAACTCCCTTAATGCCAGCTTCACCATTATCTTTTATTCCGTTATTATTGTTATCATTCCACACATAATTGCACGCAGAAGTTGTGGCAAGATACATACCGGCGTCAATTGACATATTCACTTCATCGGGCAGTACGTCGTAGAACTTTGTCATGCCGCCGCAAGACTTCGGGCATACATCCGAATCGTAGTTATCGTTGCCGCCCTGGTCGAGTGAACTGAATGCATAACCTTTCGGCAGATAGAACTTCAATGAATAGCTCGTATTAGGAATTACGTTCTTAAAGATATACTTCCCGTCGTTATCTGTTTTGGCCGTGGCAGCAGGAGAGCCCACGCCGCACATGTAGAGTTCAACCGTAACATTGCAAAGTCCTTTTTCGCCGTTATCCTGTATGCCGTTCTTATTGGCGTCAATCCATACCAGGTCGCCGATTGTGGCCGGAGGAGTAGGATAAAGGCCCGCGTCGACGGTCAGGTTAGTTTCACCCGGGTTAACTTTAATGCACGCGGTATGTTTCAGGGAAGGAATAATATCGGAATCCTTGAAGTCTTCTGCCTGGCCGGGTTTTGTAATTGTAAAATGGCATGGGACTATTAATTCCACGAAGTAGTGTCCCGGAATAATATTATTAAAGTAATACCTGCCATCCTTATCAGTTATTCCGGAGGCAATTTCAGGGCCATACTGGCACGGGTCATTCGGGTTTGCATGTGTGCCGGTGCAGAGATGGAGTTTTACGACAACGCCTTCCATTCCAGGCTCACCGGGGTCCAGTATTCCGTTCCGGTTGTTGTCGTTCCAGACGAGGTCTCCCAGTGTTGCCAGCAGGCACTGTCCCTTAAACATTCCAGCATCGGCAGTGGATTCAACTTCGCCTGAAGAGAGTTCGAAGCCATCAGATACTCCATTTGCCATACCGGCGTCTGAATCGAGAGCATAATTTGAGCCCTGGCGTATATAGGTAAACGCGTACTCATTTGGAAGCATGAACTGCAGATAGTAGTTCCCGGGCAGAAGTCCGGCAAACTGATAAAATCCGTTTGCGTCGGTTTTAGCGGAAGCTAGCATAGTAGTCTGTCCGCATTTAAAGAGATTAACGGTAACATCAGGAAGTCCGAGTTCATTAGAGTTCTGTATGCCGTTAACGTTGAGGTCGTTCCAGACAAAGTCGCCTATACGTGCAGGCAGGCAGTCGTTTCCGTACATACCGGCATCGATGGAAATATTATAGTCGCCGTTTCCGAGATATATGTCGGCTGTCTTGCCAGTTACGGGGTCAGCGTCGGAATCGTAGCTATCGCCGTCGCGATCCATTTTGGTGAACTTAAAACCGTCGGCAAGAATAAACTTAACATAGTAGTGTCCGGGTGTGAGATTTTCAAAAAGGTACTTCCCTTTTGAATCCGTTATATCGGTCTGGATCAGGGTATTAGTGCCAGAGGCATAGAGTTCAACCATGACGTTAGGGAGTCCGGGTTCATTCAGTCCGTCGTCCTGGATTCCGTCCTCGTCTTTATCTCTCCATACCAGGTCGCCAAGGCTGGCCTTTTTAATTTCTTTCAGGACAATGCCGGCGTCAATATTTTTGTTTGATATATATCCATCGGACAGTGTAATAGTTTTAGCCCAGCCTTCGTAATCGGCATCTGAGTTATCCTGGTCGTTAAGGCCGCCTAACATGGCAGTAAACTGATAGTTGTTATTGATACAGAATCTCAGGCAGTATGTGCCGGGGTTCAGTCCGGTAAAGTTATAGAATCCGTTTGCATCTGTTGAAGTGCTTCCCAGCAATGAATGGGCGGTATGGTTCCACTGGCAGGAATAAAGTTCAACTGTAATGCCCTGGAGACCCGGTTCACCGGGATCCTGGCGGCCGTTTCCATCTCTATCGAGCCAGACGAAATCGCCAATAGAGCCGGTCTGATGGTAGGTTTTATTTTTGAGTCCTGCATCAATAAACCGCAAAGGCATATTCTCCAAATTAAAGGTAAAGGGTATAGTCCAGCCGTCCTCGCCCGCGTCGGAGTAATTTTGTTCAAGAATGCTGCCCTGGTACTTAAGAGTGAATTCATATTTATTTTTCATTTCGTCGGGGACAACAAATCTTAATGTGTACCGTCCGTTTTCCATATACTGGAACTTAAAATTACCCTTTTTGTCTGTTTGCGTTGATCTGAGATAATACTTCTCACTGTCTGAGACATAAGAATAGAGTTGGACAATCACATGTTCAATGCCTGAGGAATGTTCATTCCGGAATCCATTTTCATCGGAGTCGAACCAAGCCATGCCACCGATAAAGTTGGCCGGGATCAATCCGGCATCGATTGATCTTTCATAATTCTGGAAAGAATAGCAGTCAGTTTTCCCTGTTACAGGGTCGGCGTCAGAATCTTTTTCATCATTGCCCTGGCTGCAGGAAGTGAAGGTTCTTGATTTGTCATTCAGCACAAATTCAACGTAGTATGTAACATTTTGATCCCAGTCGCTGCTGCAGATAAAGCTGTAACTTCCGTCATCATAGCTTGTGGTAGTACTTGCAAGAGTGGGCCCATCCGGGCATTTATGAAGGTTAACGGTAATTCCGCCGACTCCGGGTTCATAATCATTCAGCCCATTCTGATTCCAGTCCTCGAAGACCCTGCCCCCAAGGGTTTTGCTATGGAGAGTTTCGACCTGTGCACGTACATAGCCGGAAAGGGAGAGAACAAGGAGTACAACCATTGCGCATAAGTATAATCGTTTCATGTTTCATCCTCCAAATATTAAACCAGATATTGATTTTTGGAACTGTTTTAATTGGCACTTATAAAATGCTGCCCCGACTGTACAAACAGATCAGAGTACCAGTTCTTTATTCAATTCTAGGAGGAAAAGAACACAAATAACGGCAGATTGTCCCCTTTTACGGATAATCACGTAAAGTTTTGCACTTTGTTTTTAGCCCTGCTCCTTAAGGTGAATTGCTAACGGGAGTAAACTATGCATGCAATATTTCTCATGGGCCTTCAGCTGCAGAGAAATACATTATTAAGCTCCCTTTTAGATTTATTTTTGCAAAGTAATTCTGAAGGATAAAAGGATCTCCTGCCATAAAGGCAGGGAAATGAATGGACGTAGTTTTACAGCTAAAATAAAGAACCCAAAACGGATTGCTTTGTCAAGTCATAATTGTAATAACATTGAACATTTTTTCTTATAACATGCATTCATCAAAGAAAAAAAAAGGCTGCCCAAAGGCAGCCTTTTAATCATTGGGAAATGTACTTCCGGAACTACTTTGAGAGCATCATTTTCTTTATCATAACCACGTTATTTCCGCTTAGCCTGTAGATATACATGCCTGAGGTAAGTCCTGATGCATCAAAAACAACCATATGGCAGCCTACAGGGAGCTCACTATTGAGAAGTGTTGCAACCTCCTGTCCTAAGGTATTAAATACCTTAACTGTATACTGCCCTGCAGCGGGGACCGCGAACTCGATTGTAGTTGACGGGTTGAACGGGTTCGGGTAGTTCTGCTGGAGAGTGAACTCTGTTGGTATCTCAGCCCCCCTCTTAATGCCTGTAGTAGAAAGGATAAGAGCTACCGGCTTTCCGATTGAGGTTGTGCCATCGGCAACGTCGAAGCATGAACTCTGACCGTTTGTACCGAAGTCTGAAGTGACGCCCTTAGCGCCTCCTTCCGGTGAAGCTTTTCCGATCTTATAGCCATCGGGAACAAGGATCTTCAGGTAATAACTATCAAGCAGTATGTCTTTGAAAGTAAAGAGGCCCGCTGCATCAGTTTTCACACTCTGAACGAGCGAGTTGTTTGAGCACTGGTAGAGTTCAACCGTAACTCCCTGTATGCCAGCTTCGCCGTCATCTTTCAGGCCGTTATTATTATTATCTTTCCAGACAAAGTTGCATGCACTGGTGGTAGAGAGATACATGCCGCAGTCGATAGAAAGGTTTACCTCATCGGGCAATATATCGTAGAATTTAGTCATGCCGTTATTCTTCGGGCATACATCGGAATCGAAGTTATCGTTACCGCCCTGATCCAGAGAGGTAAACGTATAGCCCTTCGGCAGGCAGAACTTTACAGAATAGCTGGTATTCGGGATTACGTTCTTAAAGAGGTACTTCCCTTCGCTATCTGTTTTGGCTGCGGCAACCGGCGCACTAACGCCGCACATATAGAGTTCAACGGTAACATTACACAGGCCTTTTTCGCCGTTATCCTGTATGCCGTTCTTATTGGCGTCAATCCATACCAGGTCGCCGATTGTGGCCGGAGGAGTAGGATAAAGGCCCGCGTCGACGGTCAGGTTAGTTTCACCCGGGTTAACTTTAATGCACGCGGTATGTTTCAGGGAAGGAATAATATCTGAATCCTTGAAGTCCTCTGCCTGATCGGGTTTTGTAATTGTAAAGTTGCAGGGGACAACGATTTCGAGGAAGTAATAACCGGGCATAATATTGGCGAACATATATTTGCCGTTTTTATCTGTTTTAGCGGATGCAACCACATTGCCGAAGGAGCAAGGATCAGCGGGATTTGTATGGCTGCCTGTGCAGCTATGGAGTTTCAGTTCAATGCCGCCGATTCCGCTTTCGCCCACGTCCTGGATTCCGTTTCTGTTGCAGTCGTTCCAGACATAGTCGCCCAGGTTAGCCAGGAGGCACTGGCCTTCAAACAGTCCGGTATCAATTGTATTGTTTGCTTCTCCGGAAGCAAGGTTATAGGAAGCCGTAATACCGGAAGTCATATCGGCATCGGAGTCGATAGCGTCATTAGATCCCTGGTTCATGAAAGTAAAAGAGAAGCCCTTAGGCAGAATAAACTGCACGTAGTAAGTACCGGGTAAAAGTCCGGCAAAGTGATAGAATCCATTTTTATCGGTAAGAGTAGTTTTATGGACTGCAGTTTTACCAGTCTTAAAGAGGTTTACAGTTATTTGGGCAAGGCCGGGTTCACCTGAGTTCTGGATTCCGTTTTTATTGAGGTCGTTCCACACGAAGTCGCCCAGGCTGACTGGCATGCATTCGTTTCCGTAGAGACCGGCGTCTATAGTAAGGTTATCCTCGCCCGAAAGGGTGATCTGGTCAGATTTTCCAGTCTGGCGGTCGGCGTCTGAATCAAAAGCGTCATCAGAGCCCTGGTCCTTCCTGGTAAATGTAAAGCCTTCGGGCAGGATGAATTTCACGTAATAATCATCGGGCACGAGATTATCAAAGAGGTAGTATCCTTTAGAATCCGAAATAGCGGTCATTGCAGGAATATTGCTTCCCCATTTATAAAGTTCGACCATGACGTTAGGTATTCCGGGTTCCCCTTTATCCTGCAATCCATCCTGGTCGAGGTCTTTCCAGACTAAGTCGCCAATGCCGGCTTTTTCAGTTGTTTTTTTGATGAGGCCTGCATCGATATCGAGTCTGTTAGAAGCAGCAGTAAGTGTAACAGTTCCGGTAAGGCCGTCCATGGGGTTCACGTCGGAATCCAGAGCATCATTACTTCCGGCTCCCATTCCGGTAAAGGATTTGAAGTTATAAGGAAGAATGAATCTGAGGCGGTAAGTACCGGAGTTTAGATTTGAGAACAGGTACTTTCCGTGATAATCTGTAGTTCTTTGTGCAATTGATGTATTAGTATTGTTACTTGAATAAAGTAAAACAGTCACGTTAGGGATTCCGGGTTCGTTATAGTCCTGGATTCCGTTTTTATTCTCGTCATTCCAGACATAGTCGCCGATGCTGCCTTTTTCCGGGATTTCCATTTCATAGACTCCGGCGTCCACGTGCTGTATATTGGAGTTATTCTCCACTGTTATCATGCCTGTCAGGCCGCTGGTGTCCACGTCGGAATCAATATCGTCATTGCCAACTGCATTTTGGGAAGTAAAGGTATAGCCGGTATGTTTTACAAACTTCACATAATAGGTTCCAGGGATTAAACCGGAGAATTCGTAAGTTCCTTTTGTCCCCGGTCCCCCGGTGTTATCAGTTTCGGCTGAATCGACAACAACGGTTTTATCAAAGTTTAGGAGCCTGACTTTCCAGTTGCCTATTCCGGGTTCCGAGTTATCCAGGGCCTGTGCACCGTTCTTGTCTGTATCCTGCCACAGTATACCACTGATCCTGCCTTTTACAGCGGGAGGTTCATTCAGGTATACTCCGGCATCAATATGCTCTTCACTGGCGTCTGCATGATCAATTACAACAGAGTCTGTAATACCGGTTTCGGGGTTAACATCCGAATCAGATTCATCATTATTCGCCGAATTCTTATCAGTAAACGAATAATCTCCGTTTTTTACAAACTGAATATAGTAGATACCCAAATCCAATTTGGTGAATGTGTACCTCCCTTTCTGCCCCCCGGCATTAGAAGTGTCTGTTATAGTTGAGTCGACAACGACTTTGCTGGAATTAAGGAGCCTTAGCCTCCAGTTACCGATTCCGGGTTCAGTTTCAATACCTCCCTGTGCCCCATCATGATTTGCATCCAGCCACAGTCTTCCGTTAATCTGGCCGTTAGGGTTGCCGCCTGCCGAGGGCTTAAAAACGCCGGCATTAAACACCAGCCCCGAGGTGGTAAGCGCGTTAGCCGAGCATTCTGTTGTTTTACTGGAGGAATCGGGATCTGAATCAGTACCCTTATCAACCAAAGAATAGCCTGCCGCAGGCTCGAACGTGACCCTGTAAGATAAACCCGTGATCAGATTGTCAATGGTATAGGTACCGTTTTCCTTAGTTATTCCTTCTCCGGCATACTTACCATTATTCCCACAATCGTAAGCTTTAACAACAACATCTTTTACCCCCTTACCTTCCCCGTGCTCTTTACTGCCATTGCTATTGCTACCTTCCCACACAGTTCCAGTGATACTGCCATATGTGGGCTCTTTTATCTTCAGGCCACCGTCAATGTTATATTTATTATCATTCTGATTATTCTTTGAGTGAATCTGAATAGCGCCTGTATATCCCTGATCAGAAACAATATCTGAATATCCGATCTCAGGGTCGTCACCTGAAAAGATTATGTATTCGTAAATATTCTGCTCATCTGCAGGGATAACAAATCTAACATAGTAGTCGTTTGCATTTTCCAGGTTTAGAAAAGAATATCTTCCATTTATATCTGTTGCAGTGGAAGCGACTCTATTATAATCCTGGCCGTTTTTACGATACAACTCCACAGTTGCATTTGTAAGGAGTGAGTCCCCTTTTTGGGTGCCGCTTTCACCATTATAACTGCGGTCTCCATTAATATCGATATAGAACACGCCGTTTATGGAACCACTTTGAGCCCGAGTAAATCCGGGCAGTGCAAGTAAGCACAGGAGCATAACCATTGCACATAGGTAACATCGTTTCATATCCCATCCTCCAACTATTTTAATTTATTTGTTATTGGAACTGCTGATAGTAGAACATCTATATTAAGTCTGTCATGGTCTTGCATGCATGTTAGCTTTTTTTTTGCCGGTTCTTTACAGTTCACGGAGGACAAAGTACACCTATAGCGCTTTTCAGAGCTGCTCTGAACCAAAGCAGTAAATGCGCATTCTGCTGAATTAAGTTTTACCTGTTATTTCTTTAAGGTGCCAGGAACCAAACTGTTCATCATAAGTTTCATCCGCATCTTCATCAATCGTTACAGTATTTAAACTTTTGCATGCCTTGTCATTGGTATCTATTGTCTTGCTCCTGAAGATGAAGTTTTGATGGAAGTGATCTTATGGATGCAATGTTATTTCTCAAGGTCCTGTAATTGCAGAGAAATACATATTTAAGCTCCCTGTTTATTAAAACAGAACTATTATTCCATGATATTTTGAAGGCTAAGAAAGGATCTCCTGCCTGAAAGGCAGGGAAAATGAAAAGGTCATTTTTTTACAGCTACAATAAAGAAATCAAAACTGTTTTTATTGTCAATGCCAATCAAAAAAAATCTTTCAATGGAGGTATTAATTCATTAGTGAAAGGATTTTCCGGAGAATAATTGCAGATTTCAGGATATGAAAACTTCCCTCCCGGAAAGACTTTAGCCCCCTATGTTGGGGGGGATAAGGGGTACTAAAGTCAAGGGAGGGAAAAATATTTTTCTCAGGCGATGAACGGGCAGGCAATGGTTCCTGCCCCCGCCTGGTAATTGTTTTAGAACGCTTTTATATTATATGTAAAGGTCAGAATAAGATATCTTCCCAGAACATTTGTGCGTGAATCTTCATAGTATGAATCGGTAACCGTACGCTGCAGGCTGTTGTTCTTATTAAGGACATCGTATACGGTCAGACGTATTTCACCCTGGTCCTTGCTGAAAAGTTTCTTGCCCAAAGCAAGGTTGAGCAGGTAAGAATTCTTGTCATAACCTTCAGCAAGCTGTCCGTCGTAGCGGTGCTGAAAATCCGTCTGGAACAGGAATCCCTCCCAGAACATCCAGTAGAATTTGAGGCTGCTGTTCTGAGTGAAATAGTTGTCGTTTGAGTTCTGTCTCAGCGTTGACTTAACAAGATTTATATTGCTGCGGCTTGAAACCGTAAAGTCGAGGTTTTCTCCCACGTTGCTAGCAAGGACGAAGCCGGGGCCCAGTACGGTGGTATTGGAATAGCTTTTAATTCCGTTAACGATGCCCGGAGTACGGCTATAGCTTGCCATAAGAGAGAGGTTAAGGTTAGATTTCAGGAAATAGACCGGAAGTCCGTAAGTAGAGAACATGCGGAAATTCATATATCCATCCATATTCTCAGGTCTTGAGAGCTGTGAGCCGCGTTTTAAGGCTACGCCGTTTACCACAGTATCGCGGTAAGCCATAAAGGAGCTATTTCCAATATAGTCTTTAGTTATTGTTCCGCCCATCATCAGGAAAAAGGATGTCATGTTCTGAAAATCGAGCTGTGAATAGCGGATTGCAAGGTTATGGCTGTAATCCTGTTTCAGGTTCGGATTACCTGTTGACAAGAAGAGCGGATTACTATTATCGAGCACATCCTGAAGCTGTTCGACGCTGGGGTCGTCATTGTTAGTCCTGTAGAATACTCTCAGGTTTTTATCCCTGGAGATATTAAAGCGGAGCATCATTGACGGCAGGACGGAATAAAAAGGCCTGTCGAGCGTCAGGTCGTGCGGGAATGTCTGGTCGTTTTTGAGGTGAGCTATATTATAGTTCACGTTGGCCATAAATGACAAAGCCTCTTTCTGGTAGCGGAAGCCGGCGCCGAAGGCCTGCGTGGTATACTGTTTTTTATATACGTTGCTAAGCGAAGTATCCTGGAGTGAATAATTGCTAAAGCCGGCGATATTCTTAAATGTCCTCTGGTCGCTTTCATCCTCTGAATAAGATGTTCTGGAGCTGAACTGCATCTGAGCATTTTCAAAGAGGGGTTCCGTATAGACAATATTAGCCGAACCGGAGCGTCCGTTCTTATCAGTTTTTGATATCTGGTCGAGTGTATCCGAATCGATCATATTATCATAATAGAGGTTCTCAGAGAAAAGGCTGCTATTGCCTTTAGTTTTCTTATAAGTGCCGCTGAGGCCCAGAGATAAAGTCCTCCCCTGAGTTTCGAACCTGTGGCGGAACAAGAGGTCGCCTGAGGAATTAAGGGCCGAGCGGTCAGATCCTGAATTATTTGTCATTGAGCTAAGGGTCTGCATTGCAGCATCGGTTCTTCCAGTAGTAAGAGAATTAGCGTCATTTTCCTGATAAGAGACTCTTGGGCGGAAAGTAATTGAGTTCAGTGAATCAATCTGGTAATCCAGTTTCATATCGAAGCGGTGGTTTGTATTTCCGCTGTTCGAAAGGCCGTTTTCGAAATAATTCTGGCCTGAGACACCTCCGATAAAATAATTTCTTCTTATATCCGATTCCGAATTATTGTTGCTATGGTTCAGGAAGTAGCTGCCGGACAGTTCGAGTTTATCGGCCCACTTATCGGAATAATTAAGTCCGAAAGCCTTAGTTGTAGTAATACCGTTTTGAGCGTTAACCATAAAATTCTGGGCACTTCCGCCACCCCAGCCGCCCATTCCGCCGCCTCTGGGGCCTCCGCCCATTCCACCGCCACGACCTCCGCGGCCGCCGCCTGAGCCCTGCATTACGCCCAGAAGGTCCTCATTGGAGAAGTTCTGCTCATTGACGTTATTTACGAGTCCGAGCAAAGAAATTCTTCTATCGTCGTTAAAGAAGTTAATATTTCCGCCGGACTGATATTTCTGTTCATCGCCGTAGCCGCCGAGCAGGCGTCCGAAGGTTCCCTCTTTAATTCTCAGACGTGTTACGACGTTGAGTGTTTTAGTGGTATTGCCGTCGTCGAAGCCGGTAAACTGGGCCTGATCGCTCTGCTGGTCGAAGACCTGAATTTTCTCAACGGCATCGGCGGGTATATTTTTAAGCACCGCGCTCGGGTCATCGCCAAAGAAAGGTTTTCCGTCGACGAGCACGCGTTTGACGTCTTCGCCCTGAGTCTGTACTTTCCCATCCTGAACGACCATTCCGGGCATTTTAGTTACGAGGTCCTCAGCAGAGGCATTAGAATTAGTTTTAAATGCGCCGGCATTAAACTCCGCCGTATCGCTTTTCTGGACGACGGGGGGCATTTTGCCTATAATTTCGACCTCATCGGTTCTGACGCTTTCAGGTGTAAGGAGGATTTTATTAAGGTCAACGGATTTACCGCGGACGAAGACTTTATCCTCATACTTTGAAAAGCCGAGATAAGTAACATTTATGAGATAGCGGCCTTGTTTGACCTTTTCAATAGTAAACTTCCCGTTTTCGTCAGAAAAAGCGCCCTGAACAGTGGAGTCGGGAAGGTGAATAAGCACAATTGTAGCGCCGCCCAGTGATTTTTTATCAACAGAGCTGGCGATCTGTCCTCTGACACTAAAATTCTGCGCAAAAGAACTTGAAACCAGGAGCAGGACAAAAAACAAAACAAAGAATTTTTTCATGGTACCCTAAGTCATTAATAATCTTGTAAATCGTACATATTAGTCAATCTTTGTACAAAAAAGGTTTAAACGATTCAATTAAAAATAAAAAAAAGGTTCTACGTTCGACGTTCAACGTTCGACGGTAAGGAAAAAAGAAGGGAAGGCGGGCTTTTTTGAGCCCGGCTTCCCGTATCGAGGGGATTCGAAAAAAGTCTGACTATTGCCCTATGAACCTGCCGCTGCTTCCAGCATAAGCCATGCCGGCAGATGAAATTCTTTGTTTAGTGTTTTCCTCAAGCTTAAAACGTGATACAAGTTCCTGTAGGTTAACTGTAAGGCGGTTTAAGTCCTCGGCAGCACGGGCTATCTGTTCTGTTCCGGCAGCACTTTGCTGAGTTACGCTGGAAATGCCTTCAATATTCTTGGATATCTGCTCTGCAGCGCTGGACTGCTCCTCTGAAGCCGCAGCAACCTGCAGGACCACGTCAGTTGTTTTCTGTGCTCCCTTGAGGATTTCACTTAAGACCTCTGCAACCTCTTCAGTCAGCCTCATACCTTCAACGACTGCCGCCTTGGATTCACCCATTGCAGAGTCTGCATCCCTGGCCTCCATCTGTATGGCTTTGATCGTCTCGGCTATTTCCTTTGTTGCCTTGGTTGTACGTTCGGCCAGTTTTCTTACCTCGTCTGCCACGACAGCAAAGCCACGTCCCTGCTCACCTGCACGGGCAGCCTCAATTGCGGCGTTTAAGGCTAAAAGGTTTGTCTGGTCTGCAATGTCATCGATTACCTGAGTTATTTCGCCAATCTGTTCACTTCTTTGTGAAAGTGAAGCTACAATTCTTGAGGTCTCCTCTGCTGAAGAAACAATCTTCTCAATTCCCTTCTTTGTATCGTTTATCTTCTTAGCTCCTTTTTCAGCAGCAGAACTTGAGCCTCTGGATACATCGGCAGCTTCATTGGCGTTTTTGGCTGTTTCATAGACAGTTTTAGTCATTTCTTCAATGGCACCGGCAACTTCAGTTGCCTGCTGGCTCTGTTCCTGTGCTCCTGCGGCCATCTGTTCAGAAGAAGAGGATATTTCATTTGCAGCTGAAGCTGTAGCCTGTACGGCTTCCTGGACCTCTGAAAGAGCGCCTCCCATTGAGTCCGCGAGCTGGTTAATGCTGTCTTTGATCAGCTTATAGTCACCTTTATATTCTCCGTCCATTCTGGAAGTAAGGTCACCCTGAGCCATTGCCTCCAGGATTTTAGTTGACTTATTAATCGGGGTTGCAAAAGCCTCCATGGTATTGTTAAAACCGTTAACCACGTCTTTATATGCTCCTTTGAATTTATCGGCTTGCCCTTTTGTGGAGAGCTTTCCATCCAGAGCTGACTGTGTAAAGAATTTGGATTCCTCTACTATTGCGCGAACAATAGACGCAGCATTTTCAAGTGCTGAGACCGTGCCCTGGACTTTGTTTATGATCTGGTTAGCGCTTGCTGCAAGCTGTCCAATTTCATCTTTTGAATTGATATCGAGCGGCTGGACGTTTGAGACTATCTTAAAGTCCAGATTGCCTTCAGCCATTTGCAAGGAGCCGTTTTCAAGGTTTGTAAGGCTTTCTTTTTCAAGCATCTCAAATCTTTCCAGGACCTGATTGATGCCTTTACCTAAAAGCCTTGCAATGAAGATTGCCATGAAGAATGCTAAGATCACACTGACACCGATAATGATGGAGATAGATATTTTTGCCGAGGAGTAAGTTACAGCTGCAGCCTCTTTAGCACCATCAGCGCCCTTGTCATTCATCTCAATAAGTTTTTGAAGTGTTTTGACCGCCTGATCATAATATATTTTGGAATCGCCTCTTTGCAGCGCCTTTGCTTCCTCGGTTCTGTTCTGCCTTGAGAGAGCCACCAGCGATTTATTAATCTCAGTGTATTTGCTCCATTCATCTGCAAACTCATTATAGCTGTTTCTTTCCTCATCTGAAGAAATCAGCGGTTCATATGCAGCCCTTAATTTTTTCACACTATCGAATGCAGAATTAATCCTCGATTCATAAAGGTCCATCTCCTGTGGAGTCTGCGACAGGATGTGCTGAAGTTCCTGCCGCCTCAGGTCCGCTATTTTCGTATTCAGTTTAGCCAGAGTCACACAGCTGGGCATCCAGTTATTAATAATTTCATTTGCTTTATTGTTTATACCGCCCAATTGAGAAAGAGAAGACAAGCCTAAAGTAACCAGCAGAATAATAATTATACTGAAGGATACAATAAGTTTTGACTGTATCTTCAGATTATTGAACCATTTCATCAGAACCCCCCGATTATTTTTAGAACGTATTTATATCTATTTATAATGAAAACAACAGGCTTATTTTTGTAAAAAGCCCCAATTGGCTTTCAATTCTCACGCCTATGCCGTTCTTCTCTGCAATTTTGTTAACAATTGCAAGCCCGAGTCCAAGGCCCGCGCGGTGCATACCCTGGCGGTTAAACTGCATGAAAGAAGAGAGGCTGTCGACCTGTTCAGGGGTCATTCCCTTCCCGAAGTCTGAAACTGTAAGAATACATTTGTCTTCTTCAGTCTTTGAAGATATTTCTATGGGAGAGCCCGGGTTTGAAAACTTAACGGCATTTTCCAGAAGTTCATTTAGTATTATTTTAAGTTCACTTTCCGGAATATTAACATTTGCTTCTTCGATATTTGTAATGAGGTGCTCCGGGCATTTCAGAGCGGAAGTAACCTGGGCAGAGCATTTAATTACCGCTTCTTTGATGGAAGCAATATTTTTTCCATTTCTGTTTTTATTTTCCTCCAGTTCGGCCAGCATGAGGAACTTTTCTATCATCTTCAGCATCCAGCTTCCCGATGAATTGATCGTTTCAGCCATTTCCAGGATTTCTGAAGGTTCAAGCTGCCGGTAGTTTTCTTTTATCATCTGTGAGTAACCGATTATGGGGACCAGAGGGGTCCTGAATTCGTGGCTTAAATTGCGCGTAACCCTGTTTTTAAACTGTTCAATTTTCCCGAGGGATCTTTTTTCTCTGTTCAGTCTGATTTCAACGGATTTTAAGAGGTCATTAGCCGAAAAAGGTTTAACAAGGTAATCCTCTGCTCCGTGCTGCATTCCGTATCTGATTTCGGAGATTTCTGATCTGGCAGAGAGGAATATGAAAGGGATATAATCCTCATTTTCTTCGCGGTTAACCAGTCTGAATAGTTCAAATCCATTTATACCCGGCATCATAATGTCCGATATAATAAGATTCGGCGTCTCTTTTTGCATTATGCCCAGAGCTTCTTCTCCGCAATTTGCATCCAGAACGCCGTAGCCGCTCTTTTTTAGCAACTGCACTAAATTTTTCCGGGTAGAAAAGTCATCTTCAACAACAAGAACATCGGCCATTTTAATCCCTCTATGTTAGGATAACACGAATTAAAATCTGACACTGGAAATTAAATTAATTTGCGGAGGCGGCATTCTAAATTGTCATATATGGCATTTTACCTAAACAGGCGGGAGAATTTTCAAATAAGCGGGAATATTTGCGGGCTTGTTAGGGAGTAATTTTTTATGTACTCCCCATTATTTCATTTTCAGATACCCTTTTACCTTCGGGGCATATCTCTTACTGACCTCCAGAGGCTCTTTTGACTTACGGAGATAAACTCTGAGTGAGCTATTAAACCATTTTTCGACTTTTTCCAGGTACTCGAGGTTTATAATGGTGGAGTTATGAATCCTCAGGAAGTGATCCTTCGGCAGTATTTCCTCCCATTTCTTAAGGAGTCTGCGTACAAGGACTTTTTTCCCCTCGGCCATATGGAGGAAAGTATACCCTTCGCTGGCGCTAATGTAAACGATATCGGCAACTTTAAGGACTTCGGGAGGGTCACCCACAACTATCACTGAGGTATTAATTGCGGGTTCTTTTGCCGCATCCTGTATAATTTCTTTTTGGTCCAGAAGCATATTTCTTTTCTTATCCAGCCTGATTTTAACGGCCCTCAGGAGTTCACCGGCGGTAAAAGGTTTAACGAGGTAGTCGTCTGCCCCGAGCTCCATTCCACGTCTCAGGTCAGCCATTTCCACCTTTGCGGTCAGGAACAGAAAAGGAATTGATGCAGCAGTCCTGGTAGAGCTCAACTGCTTCAGGACCTCATAGCCATCCATAACAGGCATCATTATATCGCAGATGATTGCGTCGGGCAGTATTTCGAGAGCAAGCCTTACGCCCTCACTGCCGTTTTCAGCAGTAAAAACCAGGTAGCCTGCTCTTTCGAGCAGTTGTCTGATATTTTTGCAGACTGAAGGATTATCCTCAATAACAAGAATTTTTTCCATCTATATTAAAAACCCTTTCTTACGAGCCTTAACAAAGACACAAGTGTTTAGAATTTGCAAAATTATAAAAAATTGGATTAATAATAATTGAATAATAACTTTTACCCCAATTGGGCCCCATGATTTCATTCAGTACAACTCTCATCGGGCAGGCTGACATAGAATCTGGTCCCCTCCCCGGTTTTGCTTTCGAATGAGATCCGGCCCTTATGAAGATCAGTACAGTATTTCACGATAGAAAGCCCGAGACCTGAGCCGGAAATGTGGAGAACGTTATTGGCTCTGAAGAAAGGTTCGAACAGCCTGTTTTGTTCTTCCTCGGGAATTCCGGGACCTTTATCAATTATTTCAAAACTGACAAGCTCTTTACTACCAGTTATATTTAGCCAGACAGTTGCCCCGTCGGGTGAATACTTGACTGCATTTGAAAGCAGATTATTCAGAATATGCCCAAGAAGTTTCTCATCCATACAGACCCTTCTGGAAGTAAAATCTGTATTCATTTTAATTTCACATTCCTTACTAAAGCCGAGCCTCTGCAGCAGCTCTTTGCAAAAGGTTATGAGTTCAAATGAGGTTGGGGTATAGTCCATCCGTTTACTTTCCACCCTGTTTATAAGGAGCACCTCATTAAGCATGGAAGTCATGTATTGAACGGTTTTCTTTATTCCCCGCAGGTGCTCCATTCTTTCATCGTTGGTCATATCGACGCCGAAGAGCTCCAGAAGCTCTGCAGATGAAAGTATGGCGGTCAGAGGGGTCCTGTACTCATGTGAAACCATTGAAATGAACTTAGATTTCATTTCGCTGAGCTCTTTTTCCTTCATCAGGGCGTAATTTATTTCCTCATCCAGCTCTTTTCTTCTGGTTTCATCGCGCAGGTTAACAATTAAATATTTCTCTCCGGATGCCTCCTTATAGACATTCAGATGAACGGCAATTACATGTTTAATATTACCTTTATCGGTAATAATACTTTCAAAGTCTTTAATTGTTTCTTCATTAAAGGCCTGTTCATTTTTAACAAAAATATCATCAGCCTCCTCCCTGGGAAGCAATTCATAAGCGGTTTTGCCAAGCACTTCCTGTCTCTTGTAGCCGGTCAGATTGCAGAATGCATCATTAACCAGGAGATATTTATGGCCTTTATCCTTAACATACATCGGGTCGCTGGCGCAGTTTATAATAGCATTCAGGAAATTACGTGAATTACGGAAAGCCTCCTGCAAAGCGAAGTGCTGTGTAAAATCCCTGGCATTAAGTACGATACCCTTTATTGCAGGGTTATCGAGCTGGTTGGTGAACATTACCTCAAGGTAAACCCACGAACCATCGGCATGCTGAACTCTAATATATATGGGCCCCACAGCAGGAGTTCTATTGACCTGGAGATCTTTTATAACTCCTTCAAACGTCGAAACATCATCATGATGTAACAACTGAAAAACCGAAGTCCATTTTTCCTCTCCGGATCTGCTGCCAAGGATCCGTACTGAGGCCTCACTTGTATATTTAAGGCGTCCCCCGGTGTCAATAACTGCAATAATATCCGCCGACTTCTGAACAAGCAGGCGGAAACGCTCCTCGTTTGCCAGCAGGGCCTCAGTTTTCTGCTGTTGTGTGAGGGCATTAGCAAATATGTCGCTGATTATCTTAAGCATTTCCTGTATATCATCCGGAAATTTCTTAATGCATATGGAATCGAAGCCCAGAAAGCCAATAACAGTATTTCTGGAAATTACAGGGACAAGGATAGCAGATCTTATTGCGCGGGATTGGAGAAATTTTTTCAAGGGCAATTTCTCTTCGGGCATCAGTTCTAAGTCAGGCATGATAACTGATTCAAAATGCTGAAGTTCTTCTTTAAATGAATCCCACAGGGCTAATTCACCCCTGAAGCCCGCAGAAGAGTTTACTTCAATTCTTTCGCTGAGCCATTCACCTTTCATCTCAATTTGGTTATCAAGCGGGTTCAGCTGGTATAAGAAAGCACTATCCATACCGAGAAATCCGCCAACGATTTGCAAAGAAGAATAGAAGACCTCCTGAACATTTTCCGGCAAAACATTGATAAATTTATTTGAAATTGTATAAATCAGGTGACTGAAGT
>JAAXKN010000059.1 GCA_025612375.1 Ignavibacteria bacterium | reverse complement strand
GCGGGGGAGGGATTCGAACCCCCGACACATGGATTATGATTCCATTGCTCTAACCTACTGAGCTACCCCGCCAACAAATAAAATTTCAAGGCTATTAATATAGAGACCAAAAGCCGAAATATCAAGCTTTTTATTACCAAAAGATCGCGATTTACCAGTAAAAATTTTTCCGAACAGGAAAATATTCATTAATTCCCGGGGATTTCAGCCCCAAATTCCCGGACGGAGAATCTGTGGCTAAAGCCACGGGGTTGTTTATTCATTATTCCACGACTCTCCGCGGAGAGTCGTGGCTATTCAAGGGAAAAATGAACCTAAAAGGTCGTGGCTATTCAAGGAAAAATGGTTTTGATTTTGACCACGGAGCGTTACCGGAAACGTTTTCTTAATAAATAGACGAATACCGGGGCACCGATGAAGGCTGTTATGGCTCCTACGGGCAGTTCGGCCGGGGATATGATGCTCCGGGCCAGGGTGTCGGCTACAAGTAAATAAGCCGCACCCACAAAAAATGACGCCGGAATTACAATCCTGTTGTCCGCGCCGAAAATCATCCTGCAGACGTGCGGCACCAGGAGGCCTACAAAACCTATTATGCCGCTTACTGAAACCAGCATACCAACCATCAGGCTTGTCAGAATATAAGTAAAATTCTTAAGTAATGGTGTGTTTATGCCCAAATGACTGGCTGTATCGGATCCCAGGGCCAGAACGTTGAATTTCTGTGAGTTGACCGAAAGAATGAAGGACACTATGACCGATACCGGGAAAATAACCATTGCCGACTTGGGATCAGCCAGTGAAAGCTGTCCCATGAGCCAGAAAACCGCGTTTCTTAAGGAATCCCTCAAGAATGTAGTCATCATTAAGATGGATGCCGAGAAAAACGCACCAACCATTACGCCTGAAAGGAGCATAATATTCGGCTCCAGCTCCCCGAACCTTTTACCCAGGAGAAACACCAGCACAATTACGCTTACGGCGCCTATGAATGCCAGCATCTGCGTGCCTAAAAAGCTAAGTCCCAGCAGAAACGACAGTACCGCACCGAAGGCGGCACCGCTTGAAATGCCAAGTATGTACGGCTCGGCCAGGGGGTTCATTAAAATTGCCTGGTAGACGCTTCCTGAAACGGAAAGCCCCCCGCCTATGGCAATTGCCAGGAGTACACGGGGAAGCCTGACTTCATAGATCACCTGGCGCACAAGGTCGCTTGAAGTCCCGCCGAGGAAAAGACTGTAAAGCTCCTTAAAGGAAACAGGGACTGATCCTATAAGAAGCGCCGATATGCCGAAAGCAAGAGTAACAATAAAAAGAAAGATTATTTTAACAGGATAAAGTCTAATTTTCACGACTTAAGCTCGGCCCATAAATAGTCTTTTAATTCATTAATGCCGTAGCCCGAAGCCGAAGAAAAAATTAAAATGGTGCCGTCGTAATTTTTCAGCTTTTTCTTTTTCAGCTTCTTGAGCTCTTTTTCTTCCAGGAGGTCGGCTTTGGAAAAAGCGACTATTCTTTTCTTGTTGAGTAAAACTTCGCTGTAATTTGCCAGCTCATTTACCAGAGTATTATAATCCTTCTGGTAGTTTTCCGAGGTAATATCAATTAAGAAGAGAAGTATTCCTGTTCTTTCGATGTGCTTTAGGAACTTGATGCCGAGGCCCTTGCCCGTGTGGGCGCCTTCGATAATTCCGGGTATATCGGCAACCACAAAGCTCTGGTAATCCTTATACTGCACAATGCCAAGGTTAGGCTCAAGCGTAGTAAAGGGATAGTCCGCAATTTTAGGTTTTGCCGCAGAAACTACTGAAATCAGCGTGGATTTGCCTGCATTCGGGAAACCTACAAGTCCAACGTCAGCAATGAGTTTAAGCTCCAGGACAATAGCCCGCTGCTCACCCGGTCTTCCGGCCTCCGCGTGGCGCGGGGTCTGGTTTGTTGGAGTTGCAAATTTGCTGTTGCCGCGGCCGCCGATGCCGCCTTTTGCAATAACGACGCTTTTTTCATTCTGATCCAGGTCGGCCAGGACCTCGCCTGTATCCCTGTCCTTAATGATGGTTCCAACCGGGACCTTAATAATAACGTTATCGCCGCTTTTGCCGTCTTTAAGAGAGTTCCCCCCCTTTTCGCCGTTTTCAGCCGAATAGTGCCTTTTGTACCTGAAATCGAGGAGTGTATGGAGGTTATGGTGGGCGCGGACAATTACGTCCCCCCCCCTGCCGCCGTCTCCGCCTGAGGGGCCGCCTTTGGGAACAAACTTTTCCCTTCTGAAAGAGATCTGTCCGGCTCCGCCGTTGCCTGCTTTAATTTCTATTTCTGCGTAGTCTATAAACATATGTTAGTCTTGATTGAAATATTGTTTAATGTTTTTCTTAAATACCTTAGCCCACCTGGATGACAGGTCGATCTTATTTGCCTTCAGGACCGAATCGATCAGTCTTTCAGCGTCGTAAACGTCGCGGGCCTCTGTTATTACATTATAAACAGTACCTGCGAATTTTTCAGGTTTATTTGCAAATAATTCTGAAATAATTTTCTGCTGCTCTCTTTTTGAGAACACTTCCGAGATCACTGTAAATATGCGGCTGAAGGTCTTCCCGCTCTGCGGAGCCTCATCCATGGCCGCGTCTTCCGCTTCTTTTATCTCCAGAGGAGCCTTTTCTTCCTCAATTGATATTTCAGCATCAAAGTTTATAACGGGTTCTGAGATTTCTTCAGCAATGTCATCTACCGCCGGCTTTTCCGCCTTGCGGGCTCCTTTTTTCAACAATTTTGATAAGAAGCCCTGGCTGCCCCCTTCCCTGCTAGTGTCTGCTTTGTCTTCAGCCTCATCTGAGTCAATTGTATCGAGGTCTATTTTATCGATATCGATTCCCTCAAAGATCTCTTCCGGTTTCTCCTCTTCCTGAACCTCAGGAGCAGGAGCGGAAGCTTCAGTTTCAGGCTCCTTAACCTCTTCAAATTCCAGTTCAAAAGGAGTTTTTTCCTCTTCAGGAAATTCCATTACAACACTTTCTTCGGGAGCCTTGTCCTCAACTTTATCTTCTGAGTTTTCCGTAATATCCGGAATTGAAGGCTCTTCCTCAGCCGGCACTTCAAACAGTTCTATGGGTTCCTCTTTTATGGCCGGAGATTCTTCTTCCTTTTCAGGCGCCCCGCTTTCCGGAGCATCCTCCTCTGAGCTGAAGAAAGAGGCCGGAGTCTCCTGTTTAAGTATCCTTTCCAAGTAGTTTCCACCGTTGGGGCGAAAGTTTGGCACCAGAGGTTTCGGCCCTTCGGGCTTTACTTCTGCAGGTTTTGGTTCTGCAGGTTTTACATCTTCAGATTTTACTGCTTCAGTTTTCCGTTCCCGGGGATTTTCTTCAGCCGCTTTGGGAAAGGCCGGTTTCTGTGTCTGCGGCTTCTTTTCCGGCTGTTTTTTCACTTCCTGTGGGAAAAGAACGTTCTGTACTTCAACTATATCGAATAACTGTCTGGTATCGCCCTTAAAGGAGCTATCAAGCTTTGCCACATGCCCCTGGAATTTCTTTTCCTTCAGGTACAGCTTAAACGGGTAAAGCGGAATTCTGCTTTTAATTACGCTTCCGATATTAAAGAACTCGCCTATTGCACGCAGCACGAGGTTAAAAACCCTCGAGGGGTCCGTTCCCAGGATCTCCTGGTCCAATTTATCTATTATAGTTTCAAATTCAGCGCGGCTTATCATCTGAAGGTTTTTCTTCAGAAGATACTTTTCGATAATGGCCTTTATATATTCGTGAAAGTAAACGTAATTTATGATCTGTTTGAGTTCGGAAGTTTTAATAACGTCTTCCTTTTCAAAGATCAGTTTTGTCAGGGCCCACTTAGGCTGGGCGAGATAGTTGACGTTAAAGGAGATCGCGTGGAGGATCAGGTCGTCCACGTATTCAAATGAAAATCTTTTAGATCTCTTTATTTCTTCCCCGATCAGAGAAAAATATTCGGCAATTTTGCTGCCGGAATAATCAAAATTGGAATTACTGAGCAGTCTTTGCCTGTCCTCGTAGATCAGATAGTCCAGCTCAGCTGAAATATACTTTATTATTGCCGGATGAAGGTCGGCAGAAGCCAGTTCCTCATACGTAAAAAAAGAGCCAAGTCGTCTGACTTCATTTATGCTGAAGTCGTAAATGAAATTAATTTCTTTTTCAAACATAATATTACCCTGTTACATGATCTTAAAATTTCGATATCCCCTCAGTACATTATCGAATAATTACGTTATTTTGTGAAATCTGAACAATAAGATATAAATTAAATATTCAAAGTAAAAGAATAAGTTGGGGGTTTGGGATAATTATGCAGTAATAAAAAATCCCGGTCAAATTGGCCGGGATTTTTGAATTTGGCAATCTAAATTTTATTTAGATTATATCTTTACCGTTTTTGTTGTTCGATTTGAGTTTGGCGGCGAAGTATTCGCGGTTCATTACGGCTATGTGCCTTACGGAGATTTCCTTGGGGCATTCAGCTTCGCATGCATATGTGTTGGTACAGCTGCCAAAGCCCATTTCGTCCATTACCTTAACCATAGCTTCCACCCTTTCAAACCTTTCTGTAAGGCCCTGAGGCAGGTGTGCCAGGTGAGAAACCTTGGCTGAGACGAAAAGCATTGCAGATGCATTCTTGCAGGCGGCAACGCATGCTCCGCAGCCTATGCAGGCAGCGGCATCCATTGCAATGTTAGCCATATCCTTAGATATAGCGATTGAGTTAGCATCGGGCACTCCGCCTGTATTAACTGAAACGAAGCCCCCGGCCTGCTGAACCTTCTCCAGTGCCGAACGGTCGACCATAAGGTCTTTTAATACCGGGAAAGCCTTGGCTCTCCAGGGTTCAATTGTAATGGTGTCGCCGTCGTCAAAATTACGCATGTGGAGCTGGCAGGTGGTAGTACCTTTAACCGGTCCGTGAGGCCTTCCATTGATAACCAGTCCGCAGGCTCCGCAAATACCCTCGCGGCAGTCGTGGTCGAAAGCCACAGGGTCCTCATTTTTTCTCTGCAGGTCCTCGTTCAGCACATCGAGCATTTCGAGGAAAGAAGAATCTGTAGAAATATTTGAGACCTTATAAGTAACAAACCTGCCTACGGTAGTCCTGTTAGGCTGACGCCAGATCCTTAAAGTTAAATTTAGATTCTTGCTCATTATTTATAGCTCCTCTGCGTTAATTTCACATTCTCAAAAACAAGGGGCTCTTTGTTCAAAGTCCATTTTCCAACTTCATTGAATTCCCAGGCAGCAACGTAAGTAAAGTTTTCGTCGTCGCGTCTAGCTTCATTTTCTTCTGTCTGGTATTCCTGGCGGAAATGTCCTCCGCAGGATTCATTCCTGTGAAGAGCGTCTGTTGCAATAAGTTCGCCGATTTCGAGGAAATCTGCCACGCGGCCTGCTCTTTCGAGCGTCTGGTTCAGATCGTCGGCCGAACCGGTTACGTTAACGTCTTTCCAGAATTCCTCGCGGAGAGTTTTTATTGCAGTAATAGCTTCATTTAAGCCTTTGGCATTTCTTGCCATTCCAACGTGTTCCCACATGATTTTACCCAGCTCGCGGTGGATTTCATCGACAGTTTTCTTACCCTTGATTGAAAGAAGTTTTTCAACCATGCCTTTGATTGCCTGTTCATCTTTAGCAAATGCGGGGTGATCTGTAGAGACTGCCTGCAGTTTGCTTGTAGCCAGGTAATCGCCGATTGTGTAAGGGATGACGAAATAACCGTCGGCAAGTCCCTGCATGAGTGCGCTTGCGCCCAGGCGGTTTGCACCGTGATCTGAGAAGTTAGCCTCACCCAGGACGAAGCAGCCCGGTACAGTGCTCATGAGGTTATAGTCGACCCAGAGGCCGCCCATTGTGTAATGGATTGCAGGATAAATTCTCATCGGCACCTGATAGGGGTCCTCGTCCGTGATCATCTGATACATCTGGAAGAGGTTGCCGTATTTTTCATCAATTGCCTTTTTGCCGAGGCGCTTAATTGCGTCTGCAAAGTCGAGGTAAACTGCAAGTCCTGTATCACCGACGCCCTTACCCTGGTCGCACTGTTCTTTTGAGTTTCTTGAAGCCACGTCGCGCGGTACAAGGTTTCCAAAAGAGGGGTATTTTCTTTCGAGGAAGTAATCTCTTTCCTCTTCAGGGATCTGGCCTGGTGAACGTTTATCGCCTGCTTTTTTAGGGACCCAAACGCGTCCGTCGTTTCTTAAGCTTTCGCTCATGAGTGTCAGCTTTGACTGATACTCGCCGTGGACCGGGATGCAGGTCGGGTGAATCTGAGTAAAGCAGGGATTTGCGAACATGGCGCCTTTTTTGTGAGCGCGCCAGATTGCCGTACCGTTTGAATTCATGGCATTGGTGGAAAGGAAGTAAGTATTTCCATATCCGCCTGTAGCCAGGATTACGGCATGGGCTGAATATTTTTCGATGTCGCCTGTAATGAGGTTTCTAACGACAATGCCTCTTGCGGCGCCGTCGACAACGACGAGGTCGAGCATTTCGCGTCTGGGGTACATTTTAACCTTACCCAGGCCTATCTGGCGGTTAAGGGCGCTGTAGGCACCAAGGAGGAGCTGCTGCCCCGTTTGGCCCCTGGCATAAAAAGTTCTTGAGACCTGTGCTCCGCCGAAAGAGCGGTTATCCAGGAGTCCGCCGTATTCCCTTGCAAAAGGCACACCCTGAGCCACGCACTGGTCTATAATATTATTGCTTACTTCGGCAAGCCTGTACACGTTTGCCTCGCGGGCACGGTAGTCGCCGCCTTTAATTGTATCGTAGAAGAGGCGGAAAATGCTGTCGCCGTCGTTCTGGTAATTCTTAGCGGCGTTAATTCCGCCCTGAGCAGCGATACTATGAGCGCGGCGGGGGCTGTCCTGGTAGCAGAAAGCCTTGACGTTATAGCCTAATTCGGCCAGAGTAGCTGCGGCAGAAGCGCCGGCAAGCCCGGTGCCGACAACAATAATGTCGTATTTTCTTTTATTAGCCGGGTTAACCAGCTTTAAGTTGAACTTGTGGTTATTCCACTTATCCTGTAAGTTTCCGGCCGGAATTTTGGAATCTAACGTAGCCATTATTTACCTCCCATAAAATAAAAGTAGATCGGAAAAGAAGCGAACCCCAGGCCGATAACCACAGCGTAGATTTTCCCCAAAACAACAATAAGGGTTCTGTATTTAACATGATTCCATCCGAGGCTCTGGAATGCGCTCTGAAAACCGTGATAGAGGTGAAAGAAGAGTAAGAACACAGAAATCAGATATATCACAGCAAAGACCGGATTTGTAAATGCACTTATAACCAGGTCATACATACGCATATCTCCGGTTCTGGCGTAATGATAAACGTACCAGAACTGCTGTATGTGGATGACGAGGAAAAAGAATATAACACTGGCTGAGAGCCACATCGTCCTTGAAGCCAGGGTGGCCTGAGGGTCATCCGGCCTGACGGCATATCTCTGAGGGCGTGCTTTCCAGTTTCCCAGCTGGAGTCTTATACCCTGATAAATATGGAACAAAAATCCGAGCAGCAGTACTACTTCAATTACTCTGATCACCGGTTTAAGGCTTGATTCCGTGAGGGCTTCGACGTAAGTATTGAAAGCGTCTCTGCCGAAATAAAGGAAGCTGTTGCCGAAAAGGTGAACGACCAAATAGATTAGAAGGAAAAATCCTGTTATTGCCATAACATATTTTTTCCCCAGCGAAGAGTTAAATGCTCTTGTAAACCAACCCATTAATTTCCTCCTGTATAACTGTTATTGCCCAGACATCCCAGGGGATGCAGGCAAGGATTGAATGCTTAAAAAAGAAATTATAGAATAAGATAATGTTATATCTAGATAATATCAAAATCAATTGAGGATCTAAAAACAAGAAGGGAAATTCTGCAGTTATTCCGGATAATCGATTGAGATATAGTGACTGTAAAAATAAGTATTTTTATCTTTTTTTCAATGGCTTTCCGGGTAGATTTTGTAAATTTTCTCTTCCCGGGGGCCTTAAGGGGCATTAAATGGGGCATTTTGGGGGGCAAAAAAAAAGGCGGAGCACAATGTTCCGCCTTTTGTTAAACGTTTATTTTTACTTTTTGGCAGTCATGAAGAACATATCTGTCACAATATTAGCCGTTTCCTTTAACAGCGGATCGCTCAGCTTTTCATCCTGAGGGGCAACTTCGCCTTTTTTAAGGAGTTTGAGCCCTTCGGCCTGGCGTCTTTCGTTAATGCTTTTGAGTCTTCTTTCCTCCTGCTCATCCTGTTCTTTCTTGCGTTTTGCCTCATTTAAGGAGACAACCTTCTGTTCGCGGTCCTCTTTAGCTTCCTGGACCTCCTCGAAGAAGTTGCTGAATACAGGATCGGTTTTCATTCTCTGCTCGTGGCGCTTATTGAGTTCAGGAATAATGTTCCCGAGCTTGGTATAAAGCTCGTAGTGGCTGGGTGCAATCCTGTCCCACGGAAGGGCGCTAGGTTCAGAGCTTTCGCCATAATCCGAAGTATCAATAAGCGACGGAAACTTAACGTCGGGGATAACGCCTTTTCTCTGGGTGCTGCCGCCGTCAATACGGTAGAACTTTGCAATTGTAACTTTCAGCTGACCGTATTTAATGCCCGGGTCTTTCGGGAAGCGGTTAAGGTCGATCAGGTTCTGGACCGTTCCTTTGCCGTAGGTCTGTTCGCCCACAATTACGCCGCGCTTATAGTCCTGAATTGCACCGGCAAAGATCTCGGAAGCCGAGGCGCTGGAGCGGTTAACGAGTACTGCAAGCGGGCCGTCATAAAATACGTCGCTGTCCTGGTCAGTGCCCACTTCAACTGATCCGTCGGCGTTGCGCACCTGGACAACGGGGCCGTCTTTAATAAAGAGTCCTGTAAGGTCAATTGCCTCCTGGAGGGATCCGCCGCCGTTATTTCTTAAATCGAGGACCACTCCGTCAACTTTTTCATCCTTGAGTTCTTTAAGGAGCTTTTTGACGTCCTTGGTTGTACTTTTATAATCTTTTTCACCTCTTGCCTGCGCCTGATAATCGAAGTAGAAGGCAGGGAGCGTAATGACGCCTACTTTATACGGGGCGCCGTCTCTGTTAACGTTAATAACGTCTTTCTTAGCCGCCTGTTCTTCGAGCTTAACCTTATCGCGCACAATCCTGATCTCCTTAGGCTTGGCGTTAACTCCCGCGTCAGCCTGCAGGATCTGCAGCCTTACCAGTGTGCCCTTGGGTCCGCGTATAAGCTTTACAACGTCGTCGAGGCTTTTGTTTATGACGTCAACCATTTCCCCGTCCTCGCCCTGAGCGACGCCTACAATTTTGTCGTTTACCTTCAGGAGCTTGCTCTTATAGGCCGGGCCGCCGGGAATTACCTCGGCAACTTTTGTATATTCATCCTCGCTCATTAAGGATGCGCCAATGCCCTCAAGTGAAAGGCTCATCTGCATGTTGAAATTTTCTGAAGTTATGGGCGACAGATAATTTGTATGAGGGTCGATGGACTCTGTAAACTGGTTCATAAAGAGCTGGAAGACGTCTTCACTTTTATACTGCTGAATTCTTCTTTCCATGTTGCTGTAACGTTTTTCCAGGGTCTCAGCTATTTTCGGCCAGTCCTTGTCCTTTAATTTCTCTCTTAAGGCCTCGTCTTTAAGTCTTTTTCTCCAGAGCTCGTCAAGTTCACTTTTATCCTTAGCCCAGGGAGCGTCTTTTCTCTCGGGAGTATAGCTTTCGTCTTTTGTAAAATCGAATTCCTTCCGGAGGGCGTTATGGATATACTCCTGGCGGTCCTTCATGCGCTGTACAAAAAGGTTAAATATATCGTAAGCCGGTTTGAGCTGGCCCTTATTTAAGGCGTCATCGAGTTCATAGCGGTATTTTTCGAAACCCGCGACGTCGGAGGCCAGGAAATAGAGCTTGTTGTAGTCAAGTGTTTTTATATAACGGTCAAGTATTTTAGATGACAATGAATCATTAACATCCGTCTTCTTGTAATGGTATCTTGAAAGGAGCACCATGATGAGGTGGTCTTCCTTTTCAAAATAATTTTCCGGAGCAAGTACACCTTCGGCATTAGTGCCCGAAGAAGCCTGATCTTTTTTCGGGGGCTGTGCCTCGGTAACGTTCTGTGCAGAAATAAAATTACTTAAGTTAAAAATTAACAGAAGTAATAAGATCTGAAGTTTTTTCATAAAATTTTCCAATTAAGTTTCCGTTATTATAACAACATGAATAATAAATAGTTTCAAAATATATAATATTTGGCGGGTTTTTCCATCTTAATAATAACAAAGATTTCAGCCAAAGAGTTTGATTATTAATACAATATAACAATAAAGTTTCAGCAATCTACCTTATTTAGACGTTTTTCAGGGCTTTTTTGCGCCTGTTACAAGCACTTTATCAATTCTGTTGCCGTCCATGTCCAGTATTTCAAAGTTAAGGCCTGCGCTTTCGAGTTTTTCCCCTTCTTTTGGGATCTTTTCCATTTTAAGGAGAATGAAGCCTCCTATTGTCTGGAAGTCCTCGGTTTCCTCGCCGGGGAGTGTTTCGAGCTTAAAGACCCTTTTGAACTCGTCTACGGGGATCATACCGTCAACAAGCCAGGAGCCGTCATCTCTTCTTTTCGCATACGGCTCGGCGTGGTCCTGCATAGAGAGTTCCCCCAGGACCTCCTCAACGAGGTCGGTTATTGTAATGAGCCCTTCAACGCCGCCATATTCATCTATAACAATTGCGATGGACTTTCCCGATTCCTTAAAGCGGTCCAGGAGCTTCAGTGCCCTTGTACCCTCAGGAATAAAGAGCGGCTCCTGAAGGTGAGTATGGATATCGTACTGTTTTCCCTGCACGTGGAAATAATAAAGCTCCTTTATGCTTATAACACCTTTCAGGTTATCCAGGTTCTCATCGCAGACGGGGAAATGTGAAAAATGCGATTCAAGTATAATTTTTTTATTTTCTTCGCTCGGAGCATTAATATCCAGCCACACAATTTTCGTCCTCGGCGTCATAACGGCCTCAACCCTTTTATCCCCGAGGCGGAAGACCGATTCAAGGATATCCTGTTCGGCCTTTTCAATTACGCCGGCTTTATTCCCCTGGCGGATGAGCATCCTGATCTCATCTTCCGTAACGTTAGGTTCCGAAGGAGGCCTGAGGTTCAGGAGTTTCAGCACAAAGTCGGTAGAATGGCTTAAGAGTGCAACAATGGGTGTTCCGACTCTTGAAAGTGTTTTCATCCAGCCGGAGACTTTAAGTGCAATTTTTTCAGGATTATTCATCCCTATTCTTTTCGGGACGAGCTCTCCGATGACAAGTGTAACATAGGTAATTGCGGCTACAACCAGCGTATAGCCCAGGATATCGGCATATTGCCCGATGAAAGGGACAGTGCTTAAAACATAGGACAGCTTTTTGCCAAGCGTGGCGCCGCTGACAGCGCCGGTAATTACGCTTATGGTTGTAACGCCTACCTGGACCGTGGAAAGAAATTTGCTTGGAGAATTTGCCAGGTCGAGCGCTGTTCTGGACTTCTGGTTCCCTTTTCTGGCCAGATTTTCCAGTCTTGCTTTCCGTGAAGAGACCACGGCAATTTCCGACATGGCAAAAAGACCATTTGCAATAATTAATATTAGAATTATTATTAATTCTAACGTCACGTTATCCATAGTTTATCCATAAGTTCAAAAGTGTACCCCTTTTCATACAAGATAGGTTTATCAGTCAGAAGTTGCAAGGAGGATAAACGTCCAACGTCCGAAGTCCGACGGAAAACAGGTTTGGCTTTTTCCGTCGGACGTAGGACGTCGGACCTTCCCCCTAAATAAATGCCTTTTTTATGGAGGGGAAGTGTAAATATCAGCCTTGATATTTAATTCAATAATAAATAGAATAGAGAAAAAGAAAATAATATCAGCAGGTCTATAGGAGGAAGTATATGCCCTGGGTAATAACACGGCTATGTGCTGATTGTCAGGATACAGCCTGCGTAAAAGTCTGTCCGGTGGACTGCATTTACGGTCTGACTGTAGAGGACCCGAACTACCGCAGGCAGCTTTTTATACACCCTGATGAATGCATCAACTGTTCTGCATGTGAACCCGAATGCCCCTGGGGAGCAATTTTTGAGGATTCTGAAGTTCCTGAAATTTTCAAGGAAGACAGTGAAATAAACGCAAACATCTTTAAGGATCATCCATCTCAGGATTTTACAACAACACCGGAGCCGATCAGAGAGAATCCGACGCCGCAGGAAATTGAAGAAAATAAAAGAAAGTGGGGCTATATCTGATTCAGTGAGTATTTTTTAGATAAATTCAGGATAAAATAGTACGTTGTAGTCGTATTTTACCTTACTGCTTATTAAATAATGTTCAATCACAGTTTTCAATAACGTTTATTCAGGGTACCTATATGACAGAATGCAGCATAAGAGTAAACAAGACTGCCAGATACTTTGTCTTAGGTGAAGTAACAGGTCAGATTAACCAGGTATGGTTTGTATGTCATGGATACGGTCAGTTGGCCTCTCATTTCCTGAAGCACTTTTCAAAGCTGAATGACGGCACAAGACTTATTGTTGCCCCTGAAGGATTATCCCGTTTTTATTTAAGCGGAACAAGCGGAAAGATCGGCGCTTCCTGGATGACAAGCGAGGACAGGCTTAATGAAATAAGTGACTACATAGGCTACCTGAATGCCATTTATAATGAAATTTTCTCTACTGTTCAAAGGGATTCAGCAGAAGTTTTTCTGCTCGGCTTTTCGCAGGGCACCGCAACAGCATCGCGCTGGTTTAATAATGGTAAAATTGAAATTGACGACCTGATACTCTGGGGAGGCCACCTGCCGCCCGAGATCAATCTTGAAAACCCGATGTACAGGAAGGCCAAGCTGTCGCTTGTATACGGGACCGGGGATGAATACCTGAAACCGGCATACTACAGCATGGATGAAATGAGGCTTCAGGCACACCAGATACAGTATCAGGTTATTTCATTTGAAGGAGGGCACTGGATTAAGCCGGACGTGCTAATAAAACTCTCAACAACGGAAATGGCAAAAGAGCTGAAATAGCAAAGAGCTTAAAAAAAAGCAATAAGGCGCGCGCCGGTCAAAGGCGCGCGTTTTTGTTTCTATTTTTTTGTCCCCGTATATATAAGGCCTTAAAGCCGCACGGGCAGTATAATAACCCTTTAGTAAATAGCATCCATACCGTACTTGCCGCATGCGTACATCATAAGAAGTGATGTAAAATCTATAAGCGCCCGTTTCTCGTCCTCATGATAAATCACAAGGTCGTAGACTTCAGCCACGAACTGGAAATTCTGCAGTATCTTTTCAAGTTCTTTATAGTTCGGCGTGCCATGCCAGAAGGCCACTTTTTTTATTAGGGGATTTCTGTGGCGGCGCAGGAACTCATTTACAGAAATTATATTGTACGAGTTCGGAGTCCTGGGGCGGCAAATATTAATGAGGTCATTAAAATAGGTATCCCATTTTTTGGCCAGGTTTTCATTTTTCTTATACATTACGTGGCGGGCCTTTTCCAAAGTAAAAAGGGCCTTGGTTGCAACCTTGAACTGAGGCAGCAGTGAATAGCCATCGTAGCTGGGGCATCCTTCCTCGTCAACATACTTCCACTTTCGAAGGAGCTGTTTCGGGGTCATTATGGCAATAACCCTTTCGAGCCCGCTGTCCACAATTATATATCTTTCTTTCTGGTATCCGAGCACGGTAAGCCAGTGCCCCCAGTTATTAACGCTGAGTATGCAGGGGAGCCCTTTTTTCAGTTCCCTGTCCAATAGGTCCAGCGCAATTGCCGGGTCTTCGGAACGGAAGTAATTCATGCGGCAGTGAAATTTTTTAGCCGCTCTTGCGAGCCCGATTTCATCTGTTCCTGCCCACCAGGTGCTGCCGGCGCTCTTTGCAATGGAATTTTCATTCTTGAAGATTCCGAGCATCACAAGAGCGTATTTAAGTGCGAATGGTCCGCAATAATATTTATTTGGCTGAGGATAAAAACTCATTTCTTAAAGCAAATCCCGAGAAAATATTTGGAATTGACGGTTAAAATAAAATTTATTTATTGAATTCTGATACGGGAAATTTCACCCTGGATTCAAAAAACACCCTGTGAAATTAGAGAATTATACTTTACCGGAAAATGCCAAAATTAATAAATAGCAAAATGGAATTTCTTCATTCCGGCTGGCTGGTTGTAATTAAAGTTAAAACTATTTTGCAAATATGCCAAATTCTTTTTAGCCAAAGTCTTTGCGTGGAATAAGATATTTTTTTTATATTCTTTTCCAAAATATTGGAATAACATGAAAGTAGCCGTTGTATACAATATATCTCATGCTGACCTGGCTCATTACGAAAAAATGGCCACCCCTTCGGTAGAGATCAATTTTGAACCGTACTTTGATATTGAGCATTCCAGCCCGCTTGACGGGTATCATTCAATTACGCGCGCCCTTTGCGAGGCGGGCTTTGACGCTTACAGCCTGAATATATTTGACGACTACAATACTTTCCTTTCCGACTACAGGCAGAACCGTCCCGACGTTATTTTTAACATGGTTGAATATTACAACGACAAGCCGACGCTTGAGATGAATTTTGCGTGCCTGCTTCAGATGATGGATATTCCTTATACCGGCGCACCCCCGATGGCTCTTGCAACGTGCCAGAGGAAAATTCTGGCAAAAAGCATACTGTCCTCCATGGGAATAAATACTCCAAAGTTCCGCGTCGTTTCGTGCCAGGAGGAAGCACGGGGCCTGGGCCTCCGCTATCCGCTGATTGTAAAACCTTCGCAGGAGGACGCAAGCCTCGGCATAGAGGATGAATCGGTTGTAGGCAATGAGGGGCAGCTTCTTGAGCGCGTTCAGTATGTACTTGAGCGTTTTAACCAGAAAGTTTTAATTGAAGAGTATATTGACGGGCGCGAGCTGAATGTAGCCGTAATGGGCGACCGCTTTCCGAGGGTGCTGCCTATAAGTGAAATTGATTTTTCAAATATGCCGCCTCACCTTAATAACATTGTAAGCTACCAGGCCAAGTGGGATCCTTATCATGAGGCATACCATATGGCAAGAGCTATCTGCCCTTCTCTTCTGCCTGCTGAGGTAGAGCTGGATGCAAAGGAGCTTGCGCTTAAAGCCTTCAAGGCCCTGGGAGCAAGGGATTATGCAAGGGTGGATATGCGCCTGGCAAAAAATAACGAGCTCTTTGTGCTTGAAATAAATCCAAACCCTGATCTGACGGAAGACGCCGGTTTCATGCGCTCTTCAAAGGCTGCGGGCTATTCGTTCAGAAGGACGCTTAAAAGAATAGTTGAAATGGCCTGGGCAAGGAGGGTCAAATGCCCGAAGGAAAATTTTCAGAAGCCGGATCTGGAGTTAACGGTTAAATAGTTCCGCACCGGGGGGATAGCTTTTAGCTGACCTCAGCATTCAATTCCTTTTCTTGAGGTAATGCCTTTCCGGTAGTAGTGCTTTATTTCACGCATATCTGTAACCAGGTCGGCCATGTCCAGTATTTCCTCCGGGCAGTAGCGGCCTGTAAGAATGAGCTCCACATTTTCCGGCTTCATACTGAGCAGTGGCATTACGTCATCCAGGTTCAGAAGGCCGAAATAAAAGCATACGCAGATTTCATCCAGAATTACAAGGTCGTATTCCCCGCTTAGGAGCGCATCCTGGGCTCTTTTAAGACCTCTTTGAATTTCTTCTTTCTCCTTATCTTCAGGCGGCCTTTTCTCAAGGACAAAAGTGTCGTTTCCGTACTGCTCAATTGTAATAAGGGGCTCAAGGCTCTTAAGAGCCCTGAGCTCACCGTACGGGAAATCCTTCATGAACTGGATTATAAGGCTTTTCATTCCGCTGCCCGAGCTTCTTATGGCCTGCCCGAGTGCAGCTGTTGTTTTCCCCTTGCCGTTTCCGGTATAAACCTGAATAAAACCTTTCTTTAATCCGCTCATGATGATGCCTCTTTATTCAAAATTAAGTTTGAGTCCCACATATGCCGAACGGCCCGGAGTGCCGTAGAAAAGCACCTCTTCGTACTTTGCATTAAGGAGGTTATCCACGCGTCCAAAGACCCTGAGCATAGGAGTAATGCTGTAAGAAGCCGCAAGGTTAACAAGAGTGTAGCTTTTTAAGGGGACCCTTGTAAAGGCCGTAAAATCCTTGTCCTCGCGTTCACCGATATTAAGCACTTCCAGGTTCAGCTTTGCGCTGCTGAATTCATAACCCGCGTTTAAGCCTAACTTGTTCTTAGGCCTTCTTAAAAGCTGCATGCCGTTTTCCAGGCTCTCAGGACTTTTATCCTGGCTTTCGGTATAGGAATAGTTGAAGCCGAAGTTAAAGTTATAAATTGAAGACGCATTAAGGAACACCTCCCAGCCCTTGGCTTCGGCCTTTGCTATATTAATTGTCTTAAAAGAATTGTCATATCCAATCAGGTCAGAAAAAGTATTGTTAAAGTATGTAAGGCCTGCTGTAACCTTGTTGTTTAAGAGGTACTGCTCAAAGCCCACGTCGAAGCCCTTGCTTTTTTCCGGCTTGAGTGAAGGGTTGCCGAACGACGGGTCGTAAAGGTAGTATAACGACGGGCTCTTAAAGCCTGTAGCATATGTAGCCTTCAGCTTTGTTGCGGTTGCATTGATAAAATATGCCGGGGCAATGCGGTAAGTTACAACCGAGCCGAACTTTTCATGATAGTCGTATCTTGCGCCAAGGCTCATAAAAAGGGCATCCTGAAGGTTCAACTGCTGCTCCAAATACACGCCCGAGGTATTCAGCATTTTGCTGGATAAAGCTGAAGAAAAAGGTCCCCACTCGGAGGCGGAATTATATTCCGTATTGGCCTTTTCAAAACCGCTTTCAAAGCCAAAGACCATTATGTTTTTCTCATAAAGCTTTATCTCGTTCTGCCAGTCGAGCTTAATTCTCGTTCCGTTGAAATAAGCCACGGAAGAGGTCAGGGGCCTCATGCCGTCAGGATCATCAATAGCGTGGCTTATGTGCCTCATAACAGAAGCCGAAAGGGTCTGCTTCCATTTTCCCTCAAAGCTTAAAAGGCTGCCCGAGGTTTTGAACAGGCTTTCTTCAAGGTTATACGTGAAGTTCGGGTCATCGCCTTTCATTTCATTCTGGTCCAGGCCGGTTTTGGCCTTAGTGTAGTTAAACATAAAGTCCAGGCTCAGGTTATCCGTCAGCTTCAGTCCCACGCGCGAGAATAAGGAATTATTAAGGTTGCCGTCTTTTTCGCTGTTGCCGTACTTTTCATCGGCCGAAGAAAAGCCTTTTGTATCGTAGCGTGAGTAGCCGAGGCTATAGTCTATAATGCCCAAGCTGCCGTTTAAGGAAGCGTTTCCTTTATACGTGTCGTATGAGCCTCCTTCAAGTGAAAGAGAGTAGCGGGGTTTTCCGCTTCCCTTTTTTGTGAATATGCTGATAACGCCCGCCATAGCCTCAGATCCGTAGAGTGTGCTCTGTGGTCCGCGCAGAACCTCCACCCTTTCAATATTATCCAGCGGGAAGTTCGACATGTCGTATGAGTTGCTTAAAGAGCTGGGGTCGTTAACGGCAACCCCGTCAATTAAGAAGAGAGTCTGTTCAGCATTTGCGCCTCTCATAAATACGCTGGAGAGCCCGCCGGGTCCGCCCTGGCGCACGACGCTAAGTCCAGGCACGTTGCCTAAAATTTCGGGCAGAGAAATCTTCTGGCTTCTTTTAATTTCATCTTCCCCGATAACCGTAACCGAGCTTGCGGTTTCCTTAATTGGTGTAGCGGTTCTGTTGGCCGTAACGACCACACCGCTCAGGCTGTATGTTTTGAGGGAATCGGGGTTTTCCGAAGCCCGCAGTGTATTACTGACAAGCACAGAAAAAAGTGCCAGAAGAAAACTAATGGTAAACTTATGCATAAGAGTTACTCCTTTTTAAGAAATAGCATTAAAAGTTGTAACCTTGCGTGGAAAGAGAAAAGAAACCATGTAATACGGCTAATAGAATAAGGTATGTTAACACAGTTGTTCATTATCTCACCTTGGCCCACGAAGGCAGATTAATTAGCTGTTACGGCAGGTCTCCTGGCTTAGGCCACATACAGCACCTTCCCGGTTAAAGACTTTGAAAAGGGGATTTTCAAAATCAGAAAAACAGTGGCATATTGCTGTATGTTCGCGCCAATTACAGTTGCGGGGCAGCACCGGATTTTCACCGGTTTCCCTATTCTTCCCGA
>JAAXKN010000058.1:13994-18685 GCA_025612375.1 Ignavibacteria bacterium | reverse complement strand
CATCATGGACCTTAAATACAACAAGAACCTTAAACTTAATATATCAGTCGGCAAGAACCGTTTCGAGACCAAATGGAAGAACATTGACCTGACCTGGAATGAACTCGTCAACAAACTGTCCCAGACACACCACACCTACGAGACCATGAACGCCTACATGAACATGAAGAAGCCCGATCAGGACGGCATCAAGGACATAGGCGGTTTCGTAGGTGGGACCCTCAAGGAAGGCAAGCGCAAGAACGGTTACGTCGAGTCCCGAAGTCTCATCACCCTGGATGCGGACAACGCGCCGAAGGATCTGTGGAGCACTATCCAGATGCTCGCAAGCTATGCTATGGTATGCTATTCAACCCATAAGCACACGCCGGACAAACCACGGTTAAGACTTGTCATCCCGCTATCCAGAACAGTATCAGCTGAAGAATATGAGGCGATCGCCCGCAAGATTGCAGACAGCATCGGAATGGACTACATGGACGACACGACGTATGAAGCTGCGCGCCTCATGTTCTGGCCATCGACGCCATCAGACGGGCATTACTTCTTTGATGTAATTGATGCGCCGGTTCTCAACCCTGACGACATTCTTTCACAGTACCAGGATTGGCGCGACACGTCCTTCTGGCCGGAGTCTTCACGCTCAGCCGGCATCCGTAAAAAGACGGCGGACAAGCAGGGAGACCCATTGGCCAAAGGCGGAAACATAGGCGTCTTCTGTAGAACTTACCCTATTGAATCGGTCATTGCCACCTTTTTAACTGATGTTTACAAGGAGTTCAGCCCGGGACGATATACCTATGTCAACGGCTCCACGGCCGGCGGTCTGGTCATCTATGACGACAAGTTTGCCTACAGTAACCATTCGACGGATCCGATCTCCGGACAGCTGTGCAACGCCTTTGACCTGGTCAGGATCCACAAGTTCGGCCAGCTGGATGAAGGTGCCAAAGAAGACACGCCAATCAACAAACTGCCATCCTGGGTCAAGATGATGGAGCTCGTGAGCAGTGATGCCAACGTGCGCGTCACAATAGGAACCGAATGCCTGAATCAGGCCAAGGAAGAGTTCGGCACCAAGGTGAATGCATCGGATACGTCATGGCTGAAGGACCTTTCCGTTGACGGTCACGGCGAATTCGAAAGCACAATCGACAACATGGTCCGGATCCTGAAGCATGACCCGAACCTGCTCGGCCTTGGCGGACACAACCTTTTCACGGACCGTTACGAGGTCCTGCAGAAGCTTCCATGGCAGCGCCACACGGAATACTGGAGTGACCTGGATGATGCATCCTTGCGTCATTACATGGAATCAACCTATAAAATCGAAGGCCGCCAGAAGCTCATCGATGCTGTGACCATCGTGTTTGAAGATGGATCCTTTCACCCTGTCAAGGACTACATCGAAAGCGCAACCTGGGACGGAACGGAGCGCGTGGAAGCCCTGCTCATCGATTACCTGGGTGCTGAAGACAACGACTACGTGCGCACCGTGACCCGCAAAACGCTGGTTGCAGCTGTGGCCAGGATCTACAATCCCGGATGCAAGTTCGATTACATGCTGACCTTAATTGGCAAGCAAGGCATCGGCAAGAGCCTGTTCGTCAAGAAGCTTGGCGGAGCCTGGGCATCCGATACGCTTGTCGATATCAAAGGCAAGGAAGCCTATGAGGCGCTGGATGGCGTATGGATCATGGAAATGTCCGAACTCGTGGCCCTTAAAAAGAGCGACCGTGAAGCCATCAAGAGCTACATATCTAAACAGGACGACACCTACCGCAAGGCTTACCAGCGCAACGTTACAGTCAACAAGCGAAAGTGCATCTTCATAGGTACGACTAACGATAATGAATTTTTGGACGATGCAACCGGCAACCGCCGCTTCTGGGTCGTGGAAACTGATTCGCTTAGACGCAAGAAAACTGTATGGGATGACCTGACGGAAGCGGAAATTTCCCAGATATGGGCTGAAGCTTTAGAGCTGTACCGATCCGGAGAAAACATCATGAACCTGTCAAGCGAAATCAATGAAAAAGCGGAGCACATGCAGAAGCTGCATGCGGTTTACGATGACAACATTGGCATCATTGAAGAGTTCCTGAACAAGCCGATTACGGCTAATTGGTATGATCTCACGATATCTGAACGTCAGCAATGGTTGGCAGCCAATGAGGAATTCAGGACGACTGAAGGCCCTAAAAAGGGAGGAAGCTGTCAGCGTACAAAGATAAGTGCCATTGAGATTTGGTGCGAATGTCTGGGCGGTGACTTTAGAAACCGAAGCAGTTTCAACATCCGGAAAATCAATGAAGCGGTAGAAGCCATAGGCGGATGGAAAAAATCAAATGGCATAAGGTGCGGAAAAGAGTACGGCAACCAGCGCGGATACGTTCGCGAAAAGTGTTAACAAACCTTAAAAACCGCAAAAAGTGTTAACAGGCCATCCGTTAACACAAAAATGATTGTTAACGCCTTGTTAACAGATGTGTTAACACAACTTTTGCCAAAAAACCATACCGGAAATTGACAAAAAATCTTAAAAACTTACCCAAAATTGGAAAAACTTATTTTGTTAACAATGTTAACACGATTTATATAGACTTTAATGAAATGGTTAATTAGGCAACACGTGAACGCATATAACACATACGCGAGAGCCTAATTGCCTATACGCGTGAGATTTTGAAAATATTTGTTAACATTGTTAACGGCACACAGAAAGAGGCTGAAAAATGCTTGAAAAATTAGAACTTGGAAAATTAGAAAAAGACATCGAAAAAAAGTTCGTAAAAGCAGTTGAAAATGCAGGCGGGATCGCACCAAAATTTATAAGTCCAGGAACGTCAGGAATGCCGGATCGGCTGGCTATCTTTCCAGGAGGTTTCATCTTTCCGGTTGAAACCAAAAAGCCGAAAGGCGGCAGGTTGTCGGCAAGACAAAGGTTAATGCATAAGAAGCTGAAAGACCTAGATGTGCGTGTTTGGTTAGTCTGCACAGAACAGCTTATCCAAGAATTCATGGCTTATGTAGAAAGCGTGCGAAATGGCCATCAAGTTTAAAGCACATCCGTATCAGATATATGCCATCAACCAGATCCTTGACAAACCCAAGTGTGCCTTGATTCTTGATATGGGACTCGGCAAAACAATATCGACGCTGAGTGCCATCAACGAGCTGATGTATAACCGCTTCGACATCACCAGGGTTCTTGTTATTGCACCGCTTCGGGTAGCCGAAACAACATGGCCGGAAGAGATTAGCAAGTGGGACAGTGTGAAGCATCTGAAGTATTCCATCATCCTGGGAACGGCGGCTGAACGTGAAAGAGCTTTGAAAGCAGATGCCGATATCTACCTGATCAACCGTGAGAATACGATGTGGCTGATCCAGAAATGCATCGAGGCAAAGAAGTGGCCGTTTGACATGTTGGTTATTGATGAATCATCAAGCTTCAAAAATCATCAGTCGAAGCGTTTCAAGGCTTTACGAAAAGTAGCTGCAATCACCAAGCGCGTGGTGCTGCTGACCGGAACGCCATCACCCAATGGGCTGATGGATCTGTGGTCGCAGTTCTACCTGCTTGACCAGGGCCAAAGGCTTGGAAGGACGATAACCGAATATCGTAACACCTTCTTCAATCCGGGCAGGCGCAATCAGCAGGTTATCTTCGATTACAAACCGAAGCCTGGTGCTGAAGAAGAAATTTACCGTAGGATCAGCGACATTGCAACTTCCATGAAGGCCAAGGACTACATCCAGATGCCTGATCGGATAGACAACAGCATCAAGGTTAAACTTCCCAAGGCCATTCAGAAGCAGTACGATGAACTTGAACGTGACCTGGTTTTGGAACTTGAAAGCGAGGAAGTGGTTACAGCCGGATCCAAAGCGGCAGTTCGGAATAAGCTTCTGCAGTTCGCCAATGGTGCGGTTTACGGTGAGGACAACAAAGTCGTACACATCCATGACTTAAAGCTAGATGCCTTGGAGGAGATAATCGAAGTCAGTCAAGGCCAGTCAATAATGGTGTTTTATTGGTTCAAGCATGACTTGAGTAGGCTTCTGGATCGATTCGCAAAACTGCATCCAGTCGTCTATGAGACAACCGAAGACAAGCGGAGATGGGATGCTGGTGAAATACAGCTACTCTTCGCACATCCTGCATCTATGGGTCATGGCTTAAACCTTCAGGATGGTGGAAACATCATTGTGTGGTTTGGTCTTACCTGGAACTTGGAATTGTACCTGCAGGCAATAGCAAGACTTTACAGACAAGGGCAAAAGAAAACAGTCATCGTAAACCACATCATTGCCGAAGGAACTGTAGATGAAGATGTCCTTAGATCTCTGGAAGCCAAAGACGTTGATGAAGACAAGCTTATTGAGTCAATCAAAGCCAGAATCAAGGCAAATGCCAGGAAGAATTAAAACTTTAAAATAATATGGGTTTTTGATAATAAAGATTTTCAAAAAATCAAATATTGTCAAAATGTCTAGATTTGAGTATGATTATTTGCAATAAAGCCTAAAAAACTGCATATTTCTACAGTTGATAGGCTTTTTTTATTGTTTGAAAATAAGCGACCTTTTTTAGTTTTTTATAGCTGCATATGCCTTAAGTATTGACAAGGTTTTGGTTCAATGTCTATAATCAAGTCGGAATCGTCCGGAATGTCTGTAGATCATGC
>JAAXKN010000058.1:0-13894 GCA_025612375.1 Ignavibacteria bacterium | reverse complement strand
TGCACAGCATGTCATGATGCAAAGCGTGGCAATGATGTCTACATCAGAAATGATTTGACCTTTGATGCAAATGGTCAGTTGATTAAACGTGCATAAAAAAAGCCAGACATTGTTAAAAGTGCAATGCCTGACTACTAGTGTAGATTTAGATGACAATTCTACACAATGATTGTAACAAAACTACAGTAAAAAGTCAATTAGAGTGACATTTATTGTACATAGCCCCCCGGTATTGGACAAAAAAAGTCCTATTTTTAGCACCGGGCGCGGAGTTAACTTTTTCACACAAGGCACTTGTAAGGGGGTGTTGTTATGGACGACGAAAAAGACGAAATCGTTGGCAAGTTTTTCGATGATTTGACCAGAACAAAAAAGATTAATCGCGAAAAGCGGAAACTTAACAGCATCATCAAACAGTTGGACGAAGATACCAAGAAGATCTGTGGGCCCCTGATTGATAACATCGCTTTTGCCATTGTCCAGCTGGAAGAGCTTAGAGAGCTCATCAAGCGTGACGGCTACTACGAAACATACTTCAATGGCGAGAACCAAAAAGGTCTCAAGAAGAGTATTGCAGCTGATCTCCAGATTCAAGTCGGCAAGAACTACTCCATGTTCCTAAAGCAGCTGCGTGAGATTCTTCCCCCGGGAACTGCCGGCGGGGATGAGCTCGACAAGTGGAAGGCACAGAATAAGTAATGGCCAACTACATCCGCGAGTACTACGAAGAAATCACCCGGGGGCGTATCGTGGTCTCCAAAAAAATCCGGAAGCAGATGGATCGATTGGTTAATCTGCTTGATCATCCGGAAGAAAACTATATTACCAAAGTCAATCTTGACGGATCGACTTACAAAGAATATTTTGTATTTGACGAAAAGGCAGCGTCTCTTCCGATTAGTTTTATCGAAACGTTCTGTCGGCACATCAAAGGCGAGTTTGCAGGCAGGCCCATTATCCTGGAACTGTGGCAAAAGGCCATCATCCAGGCATTGTATGGATTCGTTTCTGTTGTTGACGGGTACCGCCGCTTCAGGCGGATCCATCTGTACGTTGCCCGGAAGAACGGAAAGACTTTATTGGCCGCATGTTTAATTGTCTACGAACTGCTCGTAGGTGGAGAAGCCGGTGCTGAGTGCTATACAGCTGCTACCAAACAGGATCAGGCCAAGATCGCCTGGGACATGGCCAAGTTGATCATCCAGAAGAATCCGTCATTGCTAGGGAAGTTCCGCATCACGGTAAATGGGATTTATACCAAGCCCTACAGCGACAGCTATTTCAAGCCGGTATCGAAGGAATCCAAGAAGCTTGACGGTGCCAATGCTCATATCGTCCACATCGATGAATTGCACGCGATTACGGATAGTAACATTGTGGACGTTCTCTGGGATTCAACCAAATCCCGCAAACAGCCAATCGAGATCATCACGACGACCATGGGAACCGTCCGTGTATCCACATTTGACGAGACTTATGAATATGACGAGAATTTTCTTGAAGGTATTTATACTGATGACCGTTTGCTTGTATTCTGTTATGAACTGGATGAAGAAAACGAGTGGAAGGACAGGGCTTGCTGGATAAAAGCTAATCCGAATTTGGGTGTGTCGCAATCGATTTCCGATCTGGCTGAAGAAGTGCAAAAAGCGCTCAACGATTCATCCAAGGTTGTTAACCTGCTTTGCAAATCATTCAATGTCCGGCAGACGAGCCGTAAGGCCTGGCTGACTTTTGAGGAATTCAATAACACCGAAGTCTTTGACTTGTCGAAGTTTGACGATGCACTTGTTGTTGGAGGTTTTGACCTTTCCAGAACCGGCGACTTAACATCTTTTACGACATTGCTGTTTGACAAGAAAAAGAAGAAAATTGTTGCAGAGACAATGTATTGGGTCACCAAGAAGTATCTGGAAAAAGCCACCAAGGTGCCTTTCAAGCAATGGGTTAGGCAGGGATTGGTCAGGGTCAGTGGTGATGAGAAGATAAATTATCATGACATCGTTGATTACGTCTGGGAGCAGTTTGAAAAGCACAACTGGAAGTATGTCGCAATCAATTATGACTCATACTCGGCGGAATACCTGGTTGAGGAACTGGCCCAGAAGGGTTACTCGAGAAAATATATTTTGAATCCGGTAATTCAAGGGTTTAAGACGTTATCTATTCCGATGCAGGAACTTGGATCGGACCTGAAAGAGAAAAAATTGAGTTACCAGAACAATCCGGTCACCAAATGGTGTCTATCCAATGTTGACTTAGTTACTGACCGTAACGGAAATTATATGCCTGACAAGAGCAATTACGAACGAAAGATTGATGGCGTGTCCACGATCATAGACGGCTATGTTGCTTATTGCCAGAACAAAGAATATTACATGGCGGAAGAGTAGGTGAGAAAGTAGATATGGGTTTAATCGGCTTTATTTTCGGGAATCGCAAGAACTCCCAACAGAAGCTTAACGCCAACCTGGTGAATCTGCTGAATTCATCAATCTTCAGCACTAACTACAGCCCGGAACTAAATGACTCTTTTATGAGCTGTGTTCAGGCTCATGCGCGGCATATTTCAAAGTTTAGACCGACCGTTTACCTGAAGGACAAGCCATATCACGACGAACTTAATAGGCTCCTGCAGATGAGACCAAATCCGCTCATGGAAGCCGGGGCTTTTTACGAGAAGGTAGGGTATCACTATTTTGCTGAAGCCAATGTCTTCATCTACATTCAGCGCGATTTGAATGATGGGCGTGAGCCTATTGTAGCCCTTTGGGTGTTGGATCCTGCGTCTGTTGAAGTAAAAATGGGAGCGGATAAGCAGTTCTATCTTCGTTTCAACATCCAAGGCGAACAGATAACCACGGATCTCAGTTCAATTATTCATATCGCCAGGAACGTCAATAATGCCGAATTTTTCGGGCAGAAGAGTGAGGCAATCAAGAAGATCCTCAATGTTATGAATACAAACTATGCAGGAATTGAAAATGCTATTAAGACCAGCGCTTTCTTGCGTTTCATCCTGACGACAACGTCACCCATGAACGAGAAGGACCGTATCGCCAGGGCAAAGGCCTTTGCTGATAATTATCTGGCCCAAGATGGTACGGGGGTTGCCTACATTCCTTCTGGTGAAACAATCACCCAAGTGAACAGTCAGCCTAAATATGCAAATGCCGAGGAAATGAACCACTTCGAAGAGAAGATCTATAAGTTCCTGGGAATCAACGATAAGATTGTAAAAGCTACTTTTTCGGAAGATGAATGGCAGGCCTATTATGAGAGCTCAATCGAACCATTGGCCATTAAGCTTCAGAACGAAATGACCTATAAACTTCTCACCCAGAAAGAGCGGGAAGTAGGCAATGAGATCCGCATCGATGCCAATCGGCTGCAGACCGCAAGCTTGTCAACCCGGGTAAAGATAGCCATGATCATGGAGAAGCTCCCAGTTTATACGCCTAATGATGTGGCCAGACTGCTCTTTATGCCGGAGACCAAAAATGGTGACAAGGAATTCAGCAATCTGAATTATGTTGATGCAAACAAAGCTAATGAATACCAAGGAGTAGGAAATACAAAGCCAAAGGAAAGCGAGGAAACGGGTAATGAACCAGACAAGAAATGATATCCTGGAGAAGATGTTTAGGCATAACGATTATAGGCGCCTCATGGAGGTCCGGGCCTTGGATCCGGATGCGGCCAATCCTGATGAGATGATCTTAGAGGGGCGCGCCATCGTTTATGATACTAAAACCAAACTTTTTTCCTATGGTGGCGTTGATTACTACGAGATTATTGAAAAAGGTGCCTTGGATGAGGCAGATACAAAAGATGCATTTTTTAAATATAACCATTCGGATACGGTTATGGTCATGGCCAGAACCAAAAATGGCACCTTGCAGTTAGATAATTCGTCGGATGGCGTTAAGATCAAAGCCAAACTTGCGAATATCACTGCTGCGAAGGATCTTTACACGCTAGTTAAGCGCGGAGACATCGATAAGATGAGCTTTGCGTTCACCATAAGGGAAGAATCGTACGATGAAAAAGAACACACATGGAAGGTTCGAAAAATCGACAAGCTTTTCGACGTCGCAGCTGTCGCTATGCCCGCGTACGAAGATACGTCTCTCTATGCCAGACGGCTCGGTGATGTGGAGACACGCCGGGAACAGGTGGAGGCCTTGGAACTGGCTAGAAAACGCGCCCAGGTGGAACTAGAAATCTTAAAAAATTTATAAGGAGGAAAACAAAAACAATATGAATCCAAAACAAACAAGAATCAACGAGATTGTAACTCGTATGAATGAACTTGAAATTGAACTGCGGACTGCTGATGCAAATCGTATTGTTCAAATTCAGGAAGAAGTCCGTAACTTTAAAGCTGAAAAAGATCGCCTTCGTAGTGAACTTGAAGCGGAAGCCCGCGCAGCTTTTAATGGTGGAACTCCAGTTGTTCCGCAAAATCCTGAAGAACGCGATGAAGTCATCGCCAACATGTCGAAGCGCCAGAAAATTTGCCTGTTGGTAGGCAAGTACTCCCGTGGTAAGAAACTTACTGACGTTGAAAAACGTACTCTGGGAACAGCTTTGACAACTACGGCAACCACTTATGTCGCAGCCACTGAATCAGTTGACGGAGTCAACAATGCCGGCGTCCTGATCTCGACAAAACTCATCCTTGAACTCCTGAAAGAAGAAGGCAAGCTGAGTCCAATCCTGGCTGACATCAATTTCCTTGCCATCTCTGGCTTGGTTGATTTTCCGTTCCGGAAATCTCGTACCAAAGCCAATGCCAAAGCTGAAGGTGCTGAAGGCACTGACAACCAGATGGAATGGGGCAAGTTGTCTCTCGTCAAAGGTTATCTGCAGACTATCATCCCGGTTACCGATGAAGTCCGCGCTCTGACCGATTTTGACTTCGGCGAATATGTCATCAATGCCATTCTGCAGGACATCAACGAAGACTGGGTCGAAGACCTGATCTACGGCGCAGGTTCCGGTGATCACATCAAAGGTTTGACCATTGGCGCTACTGCAGCTGTTGCTGGCGGTTATACTGCCGTTACAGATGCTCTCATCAAAGGCATCAAAGCTTGCAAAGGCAAATATCGCAGAGGAGCCAAGATCTATGCGGCTCAGGATGTTGCCGACGAGGTTCTGTTCGCCGTGGACGACAACGGAAATTTCAAGTATCCGGTTTTCAACAACACCACTGGAATTTCTTCCATTGGTCCGATCCGTCTTGAAGTGGATGAAAATCTCCATGAAGGCGACTTCGTAATCGGAAACGTCAACAAGTGGTTCAAAGTCAATGGCCTGATTCCGCTTCGCGTTGAAACCAACAGAATCACCCGCAAAGGCGTGACCGAGTACATCGCCAGCGAGTATTGCGCATCTGCTCCGTTTGTGGGTGCCTTCATCCATGGAACCAAAAAGGCCTAATCGTTAGGTCTTGGAGGTGAACTATGGGAAGAAATGTTGAAGGTTTGAAAAAGGCCTTAACCAACATCTCCGGTAAAGATGTTGTGGGCGAGACTAAGGGCGAAGTTTACAACAACTTCAATCTGCATTATGTAGATGTCAAGCTTGCCCTGGTAATCAAGAATGCTGCTGGCCAAGTAGTCGCCACTCCTACTGTGGCCGTTGCTCTGGGTGAGACAGCAGTCAATGCCGGCACGGATGGCAAGTACCCTGTGAAGATGGGCACTTATGCCGTTTCTGTTTCAAAGACTGGCTATGAATCAGCATCTGTCAATGTCGAAATCACATATGACGATGCAAAAGCTGAAACCAAAGAGGTCATCGTCGTTCTCCATGAACCGTGCGATGTAACCTTCGCGGTTAAAGACGCCCTGGGTGCAGCAGTGGATACTCCAACCATTACAGTGACTAAGGATGCTACTCCAGTCACGGCAACAAATGGGGTCTATGCTTGCGGTAAAGGCACATACAGTTATTCCGTGGCCAAGACAGGTTATACAACCGCTGAAGGCACATTCACGATTGCTGATGCCGATCTCGATACCGCAAAAGAAATTGCAGTTGAATTGGCAGCTGCCTAATAATATTTAGAGGAGGTTGGTTCTATGGATATTTTGACTAAGGAGCAGGTTGCGGAAGCCATTTATGTGGATGCCGATTTCAGCCCGGTGACATTAGAAAGATATGCAAAATCAGCCTCCTCTTTTCTCAAACAAAAAACCGGTTATGATTTCACAAAGCGACCCGATCAGGTAAATGATTTGGGTTTAACGGATATTGAGCCTTTGGCCATCGAATGTGCCATGATGTATGTAAGGCAACTACATTTTCAGGGGCAAGGATATAACAAAGAGCATGATTATGCCCTAGGGATATCATCCCTCATCACAGATTTGCAGGTGATAGCATGCAAACTTCTGGCAACAGTCGAATCCTAGTCAAGGATAAGCTGATCAAGATATTCAGTCTTTATCAGCGAAAAAACCTAGATAATGAAACGATAACAATCAAGCACTATCATCATCCACAGAATCAAAGCCTGAAAGCTTATGTCAGGAATTTAAGCGCATCCGAGCAATTTGCATCAAATGCCAACAAAGATAACAGTACAATCCAGTTTACTATCAACCATCGGAATATCAGCAATGATATGTATGTTGAATTTGCCGGAAAGACGTATGCGATTACGGCTCCTGACAAATATGAATTTTACAATACCGACATCAAGTTTATGGCAAAAGAAGTGGCGCCAATTACGGCAGAAGAAACAGAATATGAGGTGTGGTCATGAAGACAAGCGACGCAATCAAGCTTATCAATGCTCAGATTCCCCAAATTCTCACGGCTGCCAAGCTTACTGATGGCGAAATGGTTAGTGACCTGAAGGGGGCTTCCGGCATCATGTTTTGGGCAAATACGGTCAAGAATGCTGATGCTTCCGTGAAGGAAACCTACGTTACCTGGAAGATCATATCAACGGATCCGGCAAGTTTTGCGGATGATGATGTGCGGACCCGAAACGGCTTTGTGACCGTAGATGTCTTCACCCGAAAATCGGTAACAAGCAAAAACATCCAGGATCTTATGGTGGACCTTGAGACGGCCTGCAGAGTTGATGGATGGCGATTCGAACTCAACACAGTAATTTACGAACCTGAAAATGACCTGAATCATTTGGCGTTCGATTTATCCAAAATCTTTTAAAGAAGGAGGAATAAAATGCTCAAGAAACTAAGATTATTTCCGATTACGACCCGGAATAATGATGCACTTCCGACATACGGCAGTCCCATCATGCTTCAGACTGAAGCCGTAAGCGATGAGCTCAATTCGGTGGAAATAAGCATCACACCAGTTGTAAAAACCAAGACCTTGTCGGCCGATGACAAAGAAGTTGAGCTGAAGCGTGATGTCCGATATACCGGAACACTTCGGGCTTATCATGTCGATGCCGATGCAGCTGCAGCGATTTTCGGTTTTACCAAAGACGCGAACAGTAACATTGTGGAAGTCATGAACGCGGCTAAAAAGTCATTCTGCATCTTCTTTGAGGCGGGAACCGGGAAGGAAGTCAAGTACCAGAAGTATTTGTACGATGTTAAATTTGACACTCCGAATTTCTCGTTTGCGACGGATGCCGGCGAAGAAACTGCAAACCTTGAAATCACCTTTACCGGCGAATTTGTCGTCATTGGCGGCAAGCAAGTAAGAGGCGTTACGGTTTACAGTGGAAAGACAGGCTTTGTAGCAGATGAACCTACAACAGTTTATGCTGAAGCTGCTGGTGCTTAAAAATGATTTTCAAATTCAAAGATTATAACTTAAGCAACAGTATTTCGGTCTTCAACCATTACAAGCGGATCACAGGGAACAGTCTTGAAAAGGACTTAAGGCGCATCGAACAAAGGGAGAAGATACTCAAGGATCCGAAAGCTACTGAGGCTCAAAGAGATGCAGCCATGGACATTGATGAGATTGAGATCATTCAGTATGTTTACTGCGCAATGCGCTGTGCGGGAGAAGCAAAACCGCTTGACATTGAAGCAACCGTTAACGAAATTGATGTTGCTGACCTTGTCGATGGAAAGCTGCAGGAAGCGATCCTGAAGCTTGTTGACGTAAAAAAAAACACTGGGCTACTAGCCAAAATAATGAAGCGATAGATTTCGATTTGGCTATCGCTCTTACTTTTTCTAAGCTGCAGATTCCAAGCTTTTATTTGGATGTTTGGGATATGCAGACATACCTTGATTTCTTGGATTTATATTTGAAGAAATCGAATTCCGAGGAACCCGGAAAGACTTTATCAAGTGATGAAGAACTGGAGGCATTCTGATGGAATCAATGGATATTTACATCAAAGAGCGTCTTTCTCATGTCACTCAGGCCGCTCTGGAAGCCTATCATGAAGTAATTGACAAAGAAGCAAAGAAATGCTACGAGAATATACAAGATGGGATTCCTGTTGGTTCCCGAAAGGATCTCGCTCATGGCGGGCTTAAAAAGTCCCTTAAGATTGAAAAAGTTAATGAACCGGGTATTTATGGATATCAGATTTATTTTGAAGGTGTCAATGAAGAAGGGATTGAGTATAAAACCATAGCAGGGTGGCTGAATAAAGGTACTTCGAAAATCGAGCCGATACGCTTTGTGGATAAGTCGGTACGGAAGCTGAAGGGCCTTGACAAGAGAATTGCAAAAAAGTTTTTAATGAAGATTGAACAATTAGGAGGTGATTGACGATGGCAACAAAAGTATCACGTGATCTTAGAGAAATCAACGAAGCGGTGGCTAAACTCGATTCGTCAATCGCCTCTTTGACGAAGAAAAATAGAGATCTGGATAAGTCGCTTAAGCTAGATCCAACAAATACAGTTTTGCTTGCATCCAAGACTAAGAATCTGCAGGATGCCATAAGTGCGGCCACACAAAAAGTGCAGGAACTTAAAAATGCTCAGGCCCAGATGAAAGCAGCCGTCGACAGCGGGAAAGCGCCTGCTGAAGAATATGAAAAACTCAAGATAGCAGTCGCCAAAGCAGAGGTCCAGCTCAAAAGTCTTAATGCCGAAATGGTTAAGACCAGCAGAACGGATCTAGCGGGGGTTGCTGAAAAGCTCAAGCCGGTATCAAGAATCGCGCAGGCCGCTCTTGCCGGCATAGTTGCCCTGGGAGTAGGGTTTGCCAAGACCGGGGATGAAATCCAGAAGGCCAGTGAGAAATACCGCATTTCAGCCGAAGAATTTCAACGCGGTGACTATATTTTTGACCGCGCAACCGGAGACGGCGAAGCCTACACTAGGGCCCTTGAAGCCGTGACAACGCAGCTTGCCTTATTGGCCAAAGGATCCACTAAGGCACAGGCCAACTTTGCTCAACTTGGTCTGTCCTGGTCCGATCTCCAAGGAAAGAGTCCGGCTGCAGCTCTACAGATTATCCTGGATAGACTTTCCCAGATTGAAGATGTGGAAGACCGTGCGACCAAGGCCAATATTATTCTGGCTGCTGCAGGAACAGAAGTTGCTCAAGTTGCTTCGCTAACAAGCGCGGAAATCGAAGAACTGAATGCTCAGCTGGAGAAACAAGGAATGCTGTCTTCTGATGAAGCCGAGACGGCTGCTGAACTTAATGACAAGATGGAGGATTTCACACTGTCAATCAAGAAGGTAGTAGCCGAATTAGGAGTGTCCCTGATACCATTATTTGAGGCCTTACTCAATATTGCAAATTCTGTGACACCTGTCATATCGGGGATCGCTAGAGCGTTTTCCGCAGTCCCGGGACCAATACAGGCCATCGTAGCAGTGGTGCTCATTGTTTTGGCCATTCTTCCTAAACTGGTCACCGGCATTGCCGCGGTCAGGACAGCACTAAAATTTTTAGGGGCAGAACCGACTGCGGCAAAGATATTGCTGATTGCCTCAGCGGTTGCTTTGCTCATCATCCTGCTTGTGGAATTGGCTAAGTGGCTCGCATCCATCTTCGGTAAAAAATACGATCTGGACGTTAATTCTTCGGCCCTTACCAGTGGTGGAGATATCGCAGGATCCGTTGGCCAGACGACCAATTATCAGGCATCGAGCAGCACTACAGTAAATAACTATTATGATAATTCTACGATGAACAACACCATTGAAAAAGAAGCTGATGCGGACGAGATCATCAGTAAGCTCAGAATCAACGTAGCAGGGAGACGATAACCATGCCAAGAAGATTTGAGTTTCGCATTTATGATGAGACGAATGAAAGTCTCCTTGTTGATAGTTATAAACTTGACTTTGTGACCGTTCCTTCAGGATTGGGTTTCGTGCAGAATGTTTCGGTCATTTCCACTGATACCGTTGATTACATTATCAAGCAAAGCCTGGCCCGCACAGACATAAAGCTGAATGTGGAATTTGCTGAGCCAGGGTCTTACCTAAGAGTCAACAGCTTCCGTTCCTGGTATGCCAAATACATCCGGAAAAAAGTCATATTTTATTATCATGACGGGACTGTTGCCAGGTATATGGATTGCGTAATTAAGAAATTCGAATTATCCGAAATAAAGGATGGCTATAACACGGTCCCAATCACTATCCAACCGCTTACTCCCTTTTATCTCAAACTTGACAAGAATATTATTGTGTCCATCCAGACATCCGGGAAGGTCTATCCGTATGCGTATCCATATGCGTATGGCGGAGGGATCCTTTCGAATAATGTGCTTACCAATATTTACTTTGACAAGATTCCGCTGACTGTAAAGCTCACTGGCCGCATCGTCAATCCCCAGATCAGCTTGCGCCATAAGGAATCCCAAGAGATATACGCAACAGTAAGTTTCCCGGAATTGGTTCTTGCTGAAGGATCTTATCTGATTATTGATGCAATCAACTCCAGGGTGCTGTATTTTGATGGATTGACTTTGACGGACGGATATAATATACTGGACCATACCAAGGAGACCTTCCTTTATGCGGACCCGGGTGACAGCGATATAGTAGTCAATTTGGATCAGCTGGAAACCAAAGCTTCAGCGCAGATATCCTACGTCCAGTATGTGGTGTAACATATGTTTTACGTACTGTTTGATAAAAACTTTGTCGCCTTGGGAAACAAGAAAACTTATCCGGTTGAAAGCTGGAGCCTTAGAAAACGCGCAAACGAATTTGATGAGTTGAAGATAACCGGCATGGTCGTGGATTCGAATATTGAACCGGTTTATGTTACTCTTAACGATGATAACGGCCATATCAAATACATTGCCTTATCCGGAAATCCGGAAATTAAGGATGGTAAGGCCACCATCAATGCGGTTGATTTGAAAACGATTCTTAACACCGAAGGCGTGATTGATTTAACAGGCCTTACCGAATTAAACACCTTGTCAGATTTGTATACCAAGGTTTTTGCCGGACTTTATTCTCACAACAAGAATTTCGGGTACAGTCTCCGATTTGACTTTTTGGAGTCAGATACGCTCAACGTGGATCCTACAAGTATCGTTGCGGAAATCAGCGTGGCCAACATCTGGAAGACAATACAAAACGTTAACGCCTTCTATGGCACCTTTCTTGAGTTTTCGGCGAATATGGCTACTAAGGAACTGATCATAACTGTAAAGAGGATAAACAATCGAATTGGTATTAATCCTGATGATTTTAACGTTTTGAATCACACCAAAATTACCAGCGGAACCAATAAAGTGGTTGCCGGCGATAAGACTCTTACAGCTGCAACGGTCAAGGTCTATTATCTGCTAAACGACAACACAGTTGTGGATCAAGGGGACGCGAACTATTTTGATACCAATGGAGTTATCCTTCAGGCGCATGAAGGCAAGATCATCTATCCGGCCAAGGTCAAATACATCCAGGAAGAGGATCCAATGAAAGCTTATACCAAAGCTGTCGAAGAACTCATGAAGCAGCGATACAATGAAGAATTTGAAATCGATACTAAAAGCAAGCTTGGATACCTGCTTAAGGATGTAAGCTTATCCTATGAAATTGAAGTTGCGAATTATAAGAAGCTTCCAGTGAGTGAAATCTATGAAAGCAGCAAAGGCGAACGGATAATCATGATCGGGAAATTGGAGGAGTTATCATGGCAATGAAACTTAATCGAAGCTATAATCAAGAAGTTTCAGCATACGAGGATCGTGTTATGTTGCACATGATCAAAGGCGATTCCGGAGTTATTCCGGGAATCTATGATAGCTTTGAAGCTGTTGCGGATTCAGCCGCCAAAACCGTAACCGTAAAATCCGGAATGGGTCTTATGTATGGCCATCAGTATATCCTTCCTTCAGGAGAGACAAAGGTCCTAGACCTTTCGCTGTTTTCCTCCCCAGATGATTGCACAACGATTTTTGTGGAGATTGATTGCAGGGACCTTTATAACGAGATCGTTGATATCAAAGCAATATCGCAGAAGTACAGTTATCCGGTAATTTCGTCAGCTGACCTGATTACAACTCCTCAAGGGGTTGCTCGTTATGAGCTATATTATGCCTGGTTTGAAAATGGCGTATTGATTTTGGAGCAGGCCTTCGTCCCACTCGAGAATGATACTGTCAATAACAGCAGATATATTAACCGGAATAAGATTACTTACGATCCAGCAAAGGATGCACTCACCGTTACTCCAACCGGGGCGAAAACAGGATACCTGGAGAGAAAAGTATTGATATATTCCGGCGATAGCCACGCCGAATTATACGCCAATAATACCATCGAACTATTAGATGCATTGGCTGAAGGAGATATGTGGGAAGTCCATTGGTCATTGGGTCCCGGGGTATCAGTTGGCGGTGTCATGAATTACGAAAGTCCTCGTATTACCCGGGGACGGGGTTCCGTGATAAAAATAAGCGGGACAAAGGGCGGAGACATTGCCATTATTAATACGAATGTCCGCTTTCGTTTATTCGATTATTCGTTGAGCCACGATTCTTCTGGGACTTCGAAAACTTGGAAATTGGGAACACCTCTTGTCTATTTACTTTATGACTTCACATCTTCAGGAGGAGCCTTGTCGTGGGAAAAACCTACGGGTAATTACGGAATCGTGATATCAAAAATTTATAAGATTTTAGGAGGTAATGTATGAAGCTCCTAGAAAAAAACAATGTAGCCCAGACCGTCTTTGATGGTGCCAGGCTTAATAAAATATTACTCCAAAACAAAAATGGAATTCTTCTAGGGTGCGACCTGATTTATACATCACAGAAGATCCTGATCAGTAAAGGCCTGCTCACCATCGAAGGATTCCGGGTAGTCTTTGACAACGAAGATTTGCTCACTATGACCGTTTTGCCATCAAGTTTGACCAAGTATGTTATGGCCATAAGACTGACAGTTGCCAATGCTGATATTATGTATGAGCTTGTCACCAATCTTGCAACTGAAGCAGTGCATGATGATATCCTGACAGATGAAGCCGGAGTTTTCGAGTACCCGCTTTGCGAGTATTACGCAGATGCAACCGGCATCATCCAGGTTAATTCTTTTGCTAGGAAGTTGAATTTTACTGTTGTTGCTTACGATGATACCGATATCCGCGGTTTGCTTTCTGGAAAAGCTGATTTGGCCAATGGCAAATTGAGACTTGATCAGCTCCCATATAAGGCCGATGACTTTGTCCGTTTGGCATCCATCACAACGCAACCCGTTACCGTTGACCCTGAAATCAAAAAGTATTTTGATATCACCACGGGGCATCTGTTTGAACACGATGGCATCAATTGGGTAGATATTGGGGTGCCGGATGCGGATGCACTTTATGTTTGTGACAACGCCTTTTACAAGTATGATGGTGGCGTAATGCTAAACAGTTACTTGCCAGTACGGGCAAGCGGCTCTGAAGCTGCCGCTGGAACTGATAATAACAAGTTTATCACTCCAGTAACGCTTAAGGAGGTCATGGATGC
>JAAXKN010000057.1 GCA_025612375.1 Ignavibacteria bacterium | reverse complement strand
CCTGGTTCTGTGGGGGTGGGGTTGTCAATTGGATAACCCCTCTACCCGGTGACAAACAATTAAGAAGTATGCTGAATAATTGGAAATAATAGATAAGGCTAAAAAATTGCTATAATGACAAAACGGTTTTCCTTTAGTAAGGGAAGTATTTTACATTATCTAATAGTTCCTTGACAGATAATTGTAATATGGTTATGTTGAGCACCATAATTTTTACTCAGATACCAATAAAGCAATATTAAGTATCAGTTGTGCAAATCTCCGGATATTATATCTTTAATTTCATTCCAATAAACCCTTTCTATTGAAAGCGTTTTCGCCGTAACGGGCAGTAAATAAATTTGTATCAAAAAAATAGATTTAAGAAAGTTAGAAGGATCAGAGCTTAAACTAAATTTCAGCAAAGACGAGTAACTTTACTCAAGAATACCGGTATTTTAAGTTGGAAATACCCATTTTTGAAGCAATTATTAGCTGAAAATTAATTTTTATAAAATAAAATCCTGCTTCCATAAAAATATTTTATTTTTTTTGAAAAAATTTTCCGAAAACGCTCTTCGTCCCCATATATATAGTTAAAAGTTTTTGTGTGTATGTGGAATGATGTGTATGTCTGAACCGGCTCTCTTTAAAATATTTCTGAGAAAGTCAATTGGTAGAAATACCTAATTATTAATTTAAAAATCAGTAAAAGTACTGATTGACTGAATAGAATAAACATCCTATTTTAAGCGCGGAATAAGAATTAATGTTCCTCAAGTGAGGAACGGACAACTATTGCTCTGATTTTTGATTCGAAGATTTAGATTGTATATAACTGCCTAATTCAAGTATAACTTAAGGAAGTCATACTAGGATAAACCATTAGGAGGAATTCATCATGGTTAGATTAAACGCTGTACTGGCAATTCTCTTTATTACATCTCTTATCTCAGCTCAACAGGCTCAGTTTACACCTTTTTCTAGTCAGGCTTATTCAGTTGACCATTTTACAGGTGAGGTCTATTGCAGAGACTGGGTGAGCTGGGCTGTATTGAAGTTAGACCCCAAAACAAAAGTAATTACCGAGACAGATCTTCCATCTGTGCCTATTTTTGCAAACAAATCGCATATTGGCATTGTCTACGACTTCGGGACTAAGGACGTATATCGATATGATTTCGAGACAAAAAGTAGAACTTTGATTATAGATAGTCTGAATATTGACCAAGACTTACTTGTTGGATCATTTTCTCCTGATGACAAGAAGTTTGTTCTGGCAGACTTTGAATACAACTTCACTACAGGGAAGCTCTATGAAAGGAGTAATGTGAATGATAGGAGCAAAACATTTTGGAGCAGTGACAGTAGTCTGATAATATTTAATCAGGACCGGAATATTTATCATTATTATCCTGAATCAAGGAAAGTAGATACACTCGTTGCATTTTCTGAATTCTATCCTCAAGTAACCGATATAGCATATAATAGCAAACTCAAAAAGTTGTTCTACTCTACAATAGAAGCTTCGTATAATTTACTTTTACATGAATTTGACATCGGAACACGCAAAGATTCAGGGATTTACGACATGATAAAAGTTGAAGGCAGATCATTAGCAAAGCAATTTATTTCACTCTCGTGGTCCCCCGATGAAAAGATGCTTGCCTTTATTGGTCTTTATGCTACACAAAGCGATGCAGACTTGTATGTCTATCACGCTGATTCAGCCAAGGTATTCAAATTGACAAATGATTTAAACAATGCAGGGAAAAAGTATTATTTGAATTGGCTGGACAACAAAACATTCATATTTCAGAATGCAACTGAAGCTCGTGTATTATACAGCTATACACTGTCTTCAGATATAACGGATGTCAAAATAAAGAAACAAGTTCCAAGCAGTTACTCATTTTCAAATTATCCTAACCCATTTAATAGTAGTACAATATTCTGTTTTGCCGTTCCTGAAAGGTGCAGCCCCGAGCTTTCGATCTACAATTCCCTTGGCCAAAAGGTAAAAACCTTCTATACCGGAACAGTTGAAAAGGGAAGCACTGAAAGAATTTCATGGAACGGAACAGATGAGAGAGGAAGAGGAGTAAGTTCTGGCATTTACTATGCCTTACTTAATATAGACGCGCAGGGAAATAAAAATTCTCAGGCAATTAAACTCATTCTCATCAAATAATTTGGGAGTTCGCATGAAAAAATCATTAATTGTAATTCTCAGTTTCCTTCTTTTCAATGCTCTATATGGACAGTATACCGGATATTCCCCCGATATTGTTCTTAAACTTAATACCGGGAGCCAGCAAACCTTGGCGACTACTGCCACGGCGTATGTGTCAAGCGTCAATCTGACAGGTAATTTTAATGAGCTTATAATTGTAGTTGGTTTTCCTGACAGGACTCATTCCTATCCGCGGCTTACAAACGATGCGGAATTTCCTCTGCTTGGAGCATTCCCCGATGGAACTCTGCTATCAGACTATATTAATTCCCATGGTGGCAGTATATCCGCAGACGAGTGGTACAGACCAGCATTGACTGATTTTTTCAGTAATCAATCCGGAGGACTTTACACAGTAAACTTTAGCTGCCCTAAGCAAGCTAATGGTGATCCATATTTAACAACAAGAACATTTGCGGGTTATATTGCTGATAATGGCTCTGGAGTCAGTGTTGTGAAAAGCAAAAATACTAATATTGCTTCAGATATTGTCAATAATGTCTACAATGCCAACCCATCCTTGTTCAATAATGTAAAAGCCCTTCATCTTGTTTTTACGGGAATTACGCAGGATGAATTTTATCATGAGCATGGAGGTTTTGTTGACCCGGGAAACACATACACTATCACTTCATCTGTAACCGGAGCAGTTATTTTTAACGGTCCGATTGACTTTCAGATGAGCATGGGTGCAATTGCTCACGAAAGAATGCACATGATAGGTGCAATTTCCGGCTCTCCTTCCGGATTTAAGGGATTTCCTGATAGAGGATATGATGAAGTAGTAGACTACAGTTACGACCATTGTAATTTGCTTTGGAACTATGATATAATGTATCACAATGCCTCTATACCTGAGCAACATTCACTTTATGGGCTTCCGCCAATTACATCACATGACCTGATTTTCCTGGGATGGATAAGGCCTGAGGAAATACTAACTGTAAATGCGTCAACCGTTAGGAATGTTGATTTCTCAACTATAAAGTTGTCCGATATTAACGTTCCGCTAACTTCGACACAGATTTCAAACGGATATAGAAGAATCATCAAAGTAATGATAAATGAGAATCATACTGGCGATCGGGATGAGTACTTCTTAATTGAGTACCACAAAGCTACGGGATTTGACAAAAATTTTGCAAACTATGACGAGTATGCTCAAAGCGGCTATAACAAAGGAATTTTGGTATGGCATATCAAAGAGATTCAGGATGCGATAACAGCGTATGCCGATAATCTGATCGATCTCGAAACCGCGGTTCCTTATAACGGCTCTTTTGGCTATCCGATTCCGGATGACAGCTATCCCAGAGGATCATATACCCGATCGGGAAACTGGAACGGGCAGAGAGCCGGTGATTTTGATTATCTGGATGACGATAGATGTAGTTACGTCAGTGGTACTTATGTTCCTAAAGGAGGTTGGGTGTTCAATAACATGCCGGATGGAGGGCGTACATTATGGGAAGTCACTACATATTCACCGACAAGAACTTGGGGCTGGTGGCCAACTGATCCGAATCTGCCAAGAGGTAATGTATTCAAAAGACTTTCAAGCTTAAAAAGCGATTTCTTTACAGATGAAGTGATAAAAGGAGTTGTTACCAATAAGATGACAGAGGCTACAAGGCCTTCAACAAAGGATTGGGGCGGTGCTCTTAAGCATATAGCTATAACAAATATGATAAGAGAAAATGATTACATGAAGCTTAATGTTTTTTATAATTATTTTGCCAGCACCAATACTACACTAAGCGGAAATGTTACTTTTGAAAGTGATGCTTACGTTCCCCTTGGCTCCACACTTTCAATTGCCTCTGGAGCCACAGTTACCTTCAAAAATGGTGCTTCACTTATTGTGAACGGTACTTTGATTGCAAATGCCGGTAACATTACCTTCCAGAGAGGCGAAACTACAGGCCGCTGGGGTAATATTGTTTTTGATGGAGCAGGAGCTGCAAATTCAGAACTTAATAATATGACTTTGAATGACGGGACTGAAATCCGCTGCCTTAACGGGGCAAATGTTAAGATCTGGAACTCTTATTTTACCAACTTTAAAAATGGAATTTATGTTTATAATTCTCAGCCGGAAATAATGGGAAATCATATTATTAATCCTCTCGAGAATGGAATCTATGGGGAAGCTTCAGCTGCATCACCATTTATTTTGGATAACGTTATAACCAAAGACGCTTCTTCACCGCAGTACCATCACTATCAGGGGTTATTCTTTCTAAATAACTCATCTCCGTATATCGCCCACAATGATGTAAGCGGATTTGATTGGGGCCTGTATGCTGGGGGAAGTACTTATGTTTATTTTACGGACAATAGTCTTAGTACTTTCTGTCCTAATAATCGGTTTAGAGATAACAGGGTCGGCTTTGCTTCGGGTTGGGGAAGCTTTGTTTATGCTGGTTCTGAAGGTGTAGCAGGCTGGTACAATACTATTATGGACAACACTAACTATGATGCTTATTCATATGAAAGTAGTTGGATCCTTGCGCAAAGTAATTATTGGGGGGGAGTAGAACCAAAAACTTACAAAGATTATGATTCATATTTGGAGATATATGATAATATAGAAGAAGACCCATGGGAAGGAGGGGCAATCCCATATGTATTACGAGCCGAAAGTTCTGCTGGAAAAAAGACTTCTATGAATAAAACAAATTTAAATGATTCGGAAAACATTCCTTTTAACCTGCTTGAAGGAGTTAAGCTTGAGAAGGCCGGAAAGCTTGACGATGCTATCGCATGGTACAAGACTCTTGTAAATTCTGAGAAGAATCAGCCTTTTGCCATGACTGAACTAATGCGAATAAAGAACAAATATTCCAGAGCCGACATCTTAAGCTATATGGAAGGGCTCACAAAAGTAAAGAAGAATTCCTACCTGCTGAAGCTGCTTGGAGATAACTATCTTCAGAATAATGAGTTTGACAAGGCCATTGCATGGTTTGACAACGCTATCAGTTCGTCAGCAAGTGAAAAAGAGGCTCTTGATGCCAGGTTCTCAAAACTCTTTGCATTTATAAACGTGAAGAAAGACCTTGGAAAAGCCCAGGAAATTCTTTCAGACATAAAAAAAGGTAAAGTTTCAGACTTCTATTTCTCCTCAAGAATTAAAATAGCAGAAAATCTGATGAATGATCCTTCGGCTTATTCCATGAATAAAGGCGAAAAGCAGGAAAAATACGGTCAGTCTTCAGAGAACAGCGGAATAGTCACTGAATATGCGTTATCTCAAAACTACCCAAATCCATTTAACCCGTCAACTGTCATAAATTATGATATTCCCAAGGCTTCAAAGGTAAGCCTCAGGGTTTATGATATTTTGGGAAAGGAAATTGCAGCCCTTGTGGACGGATACAAAGAAATGGGAAGGTATTCAGTTCAGTTCAACGCTTCAAGTCTGCCTAGCGGAATGTACATATATGAAATCCGTGCAAATAACTTCATTAAAAGTGGAAAGATGCTACTGTTAAAGTAATTACACTTAAAAGTAAATCGGCCATGGCGGAAGCTCCATTTATGGGGCTTCTGCCTGATCTTTAGATCTCTGATACTACAATATACCGGCGTAGTATTAATACTACGGGGGGTATTAATACCCCCGATTTTCCTCAAAAATCCAGGCTGGCTGCTGCTCATCAAAAAAAAAATCATTTTTAAGTGCTTGATATAAATGTACTTAGAGTGGAATTAGCCCGCCAATTAAAAATGTAGTATCCGTCCCCATTGCGACTTATTGTAAAACCCTTAAATTTTATGCCTGATTATTAGGAAGTTGCTAAGATTGCAAAAACATCTATGCAAATCCCGGCTACTGTTCCAACAATGGAAATTTAGAGTTACTGTTCTTAATCAGGATGATTATAATATGATAATATTAAGGACTCTGTCATATATCAAGCTCCATTTGAGTTAACAACAGGATACTCGAACTGGCAAACTATCAACCTTGATAAGCCCGTTCTTATTAAAATCAAAAGTGCTTTTATATAACGGGCCTAGAGCTTTTCCTGGGGATAGTCTCATCTATGAATTTTAATAACGAAATATTAAATCAGTTCCTTTTATGGAGTAACCCAAAACCTGTATGGTATGAAAGCGCATACTTTTATTTTGCTATTAAGGCTGTTCTTGAAAGGCAGACAAGCGGGGTAGATGATAAAGGGGTTCATAAATTCAGCACTTACGGCTTATTTCAGAACTATCCCAACCCCTTCAATTCAGAGACAATCATTCAATATAATCTTCCTATGGATGACCAGGTTAAAATTGAGGCAATAGATCTCTTGGGGCGTGTTGTAAAGGAACTTTACAGCGGATTTCAGAAATCCGGAGAGCACAAGCTCAGTTTCCATGCCGAAGGCCTCTCCGGTGGAATTTATTTCATCAGAATGCTAACACCTTCATTTTCAGATATAAAGAAAATGGTGTACCTAAAATAACCTTCAACAATCACTTGTAAAAAAAAGAGATATGGACTTGGAACTGTTTTTGAAAATGCTGTTTCGTAACACACACATCAGTTACTCCTAATATGGGAAAGAATAAATTAAATACTTCTTTTGATAAATTTATTAAAAATATTTTGCAGGAGTTAAAATTGAATACACCTAATTTGAAATCTTTAAGTATTCCATTTCTTTTCATACTGATATTTATTTTTTCAGGCTGCGCAGAAAAACAAGTAATTCAAATTGAGGAAAAGGCAATGTGTGAACAAGAAAAGTTTGGTTTTGAAAAACTAAAACAAGTTACTCATTGTGATAATGACACGTGTATTACAAACCCAGAGATTCGTATATGGAATAAGCCATTTCAGATAGGTGATACGATTATGATTTCTGTATCTGCCAAGTTTACCAGTTTCGATGAACCATTAATTTATGGTAAACCCGTTTATGTCTCTATTAAAAGCGGTAGCGGCGACCAGGAAACATTTTTATTAGATGGGAAATCTCTACCCGGGGAAACTAGACTAGTCGGTATACAAATTTTCAGAATTATAATCCCTTATAGTGTTGACCATTCCAATCCTCCGGTTTTGGGGAATAATCTCCTTGAAATCAGGCCAACCGGCGATACTCTAATAGCATCGTATAGATCTTACTGTACTAATGCCGTTGTTGAAGATACGGCAGTTATTATCCCAAAATAATTTCAATTAACAAGAGATCAAGTTGACGCGCATACTAATACCATTCAGAATTGTGCTTATGGGTTTTGGACAGAATCTTACTCGAATCTCAATTTTTGGTAAAGACTACAGTGCTTATGCATTTGCAACCAATAATGTTGTACAAAATTGCCCTTTTGGACTGATAGCTAATGCCAACAGTATAATAGATGCCGGAAGTAGTGTGTACGATGGGTTTGCAGCATGTCATAATAAAATTACGGAATTTACAAATTATGCGCTGCAGGCAATGTCTTATTCTACTATATATGCCGAGAAGAATTTTTGGGGTTATAACATGGACCCTTCAAAGTACAACGATGCTACTTCCTCAATAGTTTGGAATCATAGTAATAATTGGGACGGAGGACCAGGATATAATAAAGCTGCACTGACTGGTATTCCTTCTGGTGATGATGAAGACGGTGTAATTGGGCAATCATTAGTCCTAATTGATAAAAAAGACTACAATTCTGCTAAAAAGATTTTGAGATCAATAATTGACAAAGGTTCAATTAAAGCACTTAATCCACTACTAAAGTTATTCTTTAGTGCCAACGATCCCGAAATTCAAACCTATCTCGAAAATATTTCGGCAAATGCTCCTGACAAGAAAAATTCAGCTTCGTATAAAGAGGCTCTCCTAAAACTATATTATGGAGTAGGAGAATATAAATCGGCGCTTGGCTTAGCTTTGATATTCCCCAGGCTTCAAAGGTAAGCCTGAGAGTCTATGATATTCTCGGTAAGGAAGTTGCAACCCTTGTAGACGGATATAAGGAAATGGGAAGGTATTCAGTTCAGTTCAATGCAAAGGATATCCCAAGCGGAATGTGCATATATGAAATCCGTGCAAATAATTTCATCAGAAGCGGAAAGATGCTCCTGTTAAAGTAATTACCCACTAAGCAATGCAGCCATGGCAGGAGCTCTCCTTTTATGGAGGCTTCTGCCTGGTCCAAAATGTTCAATCTGTGTCCTTTACTCTTAGTATTGTTTTTTTTAGCTTTCAGCAGCAATTTTTTTCAGGCTATGAAATTATCCCAAATAATATTCTATATTTCAATTACTATCTGGCTGCTGCCGCCCCTTAAACAGTTCAGGGGTAAGTTTTTCTACTATTTCCTCATCCAGGCCATTTCAGACCCCGTGGCTTGGGCTCTGGTTGAGCTTCATTATTATAACCTCCCGTTTTACGTGGCTAAAGATTTATTTTTAATATTGTGCCTGTGGAACCAAAAGGAGACGATAAGAAAAGTTTATGTGATAATTCCGGTCCTGTTGCTAATTCATTATCTGATATATGGAATTGACTTCAAAATTTTAGCACTCCTCATTTCTGTAGCCCAAATAGGCGTCCTTTATTTTATATTTAAAATGGCAACAGATGATATGCTTGAATTGAAACGGGTCAAGATCTTTTATATTGTTATTATACTATATGAGCTGTCGGTAATATTGAAATTTATCATATCAATTACTTCGATAAATTTGGGGATGGTTTATTTTTACGTGACTACAGCTTTTGAAATCCTTCTCGGCATCTTCTTCATTTTTGTGAGCGAAAGGAATGAAAGATTTTCAATCGCTATCCCGGAAAGGAACAAGGCTGCGGCGTGATTGAGGAGAATTGGGCGTAGGCTTCTTTTTGTCTTACATGGGGCCCCTCCAGGGCCCGGAGATGTCTGTGCATCGCTCTGCTATAGACAGAACACACCTTCGGTTTTTAATAACTGCGTAATTCTAAATTCTATGCATTCATTTTTCCGTCATTCTATGCTTCCATTTTTCCGTCGGACGTCGGACGTCGGACGTCGGACCTTCCGCTCCTACTTCTCCATCTCATCAATCCTGCAGACTGACTTGTAATCACAGTAGCGGCAGACTTTCGCCTCACGGTCCTTTAGGCCCGACAGGTTGAACCTTCCCTTAGATATATTCTCAATGTACTTTTCTATGCTCTCTTCACACGCCTTGATCAGATCGCTGTTTATAAGAACCGCTTCCTGCTTCTCCTCTTCACTTAATTCACAGAATGCCCGGCTCGTCTTGAACGTTACGGCAATCTTGCCGAACTCATCCGACTTGTACTTTAATGAGTATATGTACGCCGCAACGGGCTTGTAATCTTCATCGTAAAGCGACTTCAGCATCTCTGAGGCCGCATACATGTACAACGGAAGCTGAAGCGAAAGCCCTTCTTTTAATTCATCGCGGCTAGGCTTCTTGCCGTTTAATTTGTAATCCACTACTGAAAAAATTCCGGCGGCTTCGTTGATGTCAATCCTGTCTATCTTGCCGCGGACCTTGTTCTTACCAATGGTAAACGTCCTTGCGCCTGAAAGCGTCTCGTCTTTTTCATCTCCTGAAACGGCTCCGAAATTGACTTCAAAAAACTTTGGCGTTAGCCCAAGTGTGTCACTTCTTTCGGCTTCAAGAAATTTATACAAAATTGAATTCTTCCTTACTCCGTCAATTCCCGTTATCCTTTCTTTTTCGTAGAACGACATGGGGGAGTATAAGGCCGCTTCTTTAATCTTGTCTTCCGCAATTTCAAAAATCATGTCTTCAGCCTGGCAGAACTCCTCATCCCTGCAGCCTGAAAGCCTGATCCCTTTTTTTGTAAGCCTCGAGTAAAATTCATACAGTATCGAATGCAAAAGCGATCCCAGCTCGAATGATTCAATGTCCTCCGAAGGCTCCTTTATTACCTCGATGCCTAAGATCCTGCTAAGGAAATACTGGAAGGGGCAGAGTGCGTATTTCTCCAGCTGCGTAATTGAATACTGGGCATCTTTTGACTTAAGCAGAGTTTCAAGCGCTCCTTCTGAAATCCCGGGCGCGGGTAAACATTCCGCCCCGTCTTCACTACCCGGGTTAAGTATTCCCGTAAAAGCGGTTTCCCTGAAGGGATCCTTAATCCTGAGTGAATTGACCTTTATGGAATTATCCAGATGCTCCCAGTTAAAACGCCCGTCAAGCGAAGGGAATGCTTTCCTTATTTCAGCAATCCCGGCTTTTCCCGTAAGCTTCAGCAGCTCTTCCCTTGAATAAATAAGATCCTTATAATCCTCTTCTGTCTTATTACCGGTCTCAAAGAGTGTACAGAACTCCTTTAAGAAGCTCGACTCAATCAGCTCCTTCGACTCTTCCTTTGAAGGGAAGCTTAAGTAAAGCCCTTTCTCCCACGTGCAGAGCGACTGGTAAAACCTGTAGCGCTCCTCTGTCTGATGCACCATCTCGTTTTTGGAATACGAGCCCGAGAAAAATATCTCAGGACTGTAGCGCGTGGGGAGGTCGCCGTCCGAAAGCCCCGAAATAAAAAGGTAATCGAACCTGAGCCCCCTAATTTCATTCAGCGTTGTAACCAGCACGCCGTAGTTGGACTTCTCCTGCACGTTGAACCTTGCCGAAGTGACTGCGGTACGGATCTTCTCCAGGAAGAATTTCAGCGGGAAACGCTCGGTCTTTGAATACTCTTTTTCATAGAGCTCAAAGACTTCCGATATGGTGTCAAGAAAAGTCGAGATGGCTTTGATGTTCTCTTCCTGGCGGCTGCTCTGGCGGTTAAGTATGCGCTTCGGGAGCTCCAGAACCTCAATTAGCCTGCGGAATTCCACCATGAACTCCTTAAGCGTCATCTTCCTGTCGAACGGGCTTAAAAGCTCGTGCAGGAGCCTGATGTCGCTTAAGGCCTTCTTATAGGACTGCTTTTCCTTCTCAAGAAATGGGTCGAAGGCGCCTCCGCTCTGCTCAATTGCAAGCACTGCCTCTTTCAGTCGTCCGGTCCAGGAATCGTACCCTGCAACAATCTTCTGCCTGGCTGCAGCCTTCATCAGGTTTGAAAGGCTTATTTTATCAAAATTAAGGAAGCTCCCGCTTAGGGCGCGGAAGATGTTCTTGAAGTAAAAATCATTTTCCAGCACTTCCAGGAAGTTTATTATGGCAATAATCGGGGTCGAGTTCTCAAGCCAGATCCTGTCCGTAAGGTTAAAGGGGATGCCGTAGTTCGAGAAAATGTCCCTTATTAAAGGCGAGTACTTTTCAATTAAGTTAAAGGCAACGCACACCCTGTGCGGCTCGGTTTTTCCATCCAGGAGCAGGTTCTTGATCTCCTTGGCTACAATTTCAATTTCCTTTTCACGCCCCGGGGCTTCAAGGCGTGTAATGAGGCCTTTATACTTTGCTGCCGGCACATTAGGCTGACGTTCAAAAAGGCTTTCTTTTATATAGTCCCTGAAGTCGCCTAAGTGAACGCTTGCCCTGTCGGTTACAATGTTAAACCCTTTTGACAAGAGCCTGTTATAGCACTCCTTAAGGTGCGAGAAGATAAGGTTATTAAATGAGTAATAGTCGAAGTTGATGAATGCTTTTGCGTTCTTAACAAGGGAAAGAGAATTTATTATCTCCGTCTCGGGGTTTGTAAACTCATCGAACCCGTTTATGATTATGAGATTAACCTCGGGGTAGAACGAGCGGAAAGCCTCCTGGAATTCCTCTTTGGTAAACTCATTCAGCTCGGCATATATGTCGCCCGTTTCCTTGGCCATAAGCTTATTGCAGTTGGCCATGAACTTTTCGTAAATGTTAGCAATGTCGAGCGCCTTGCTGGCCTCGGCGCCTGAGCACTTGTCTGCCTCCTGCCTTAGAAGGTCTGGCGTAATGCCGTGCCTCTTGTATTCTGAAATTACGTTGTGCACCCTTTGAAGCGTGCCCGGGGGGATCTCGTGCTTATAGCCCGAAAAGTAGCATAGCCTTGTTTCGGCCACGCTCTGCTTTAAGAGCACGGCCGAGGCGGCCTCGCTTACAGGGCTGAACTTAACTTTATGCGAAAGAAGCCTTGTTGAAAGCGTCCCGATAGTCTCAATATTAATACTTCCCGCCGCCTTGCCGGGCGTAAGGCTTACCAGCTCTTTTTTGTATATCCTGGCTTTCCTGTTAGTAGGAACTATTAAAAGCATCTCGTTCAGCTTTGCTTCCCGGAGCTTTTCACTGATCAGTTCATCTACGTTAACGGCGGTAATATTTTCTTTGGTTAATATCATTACGCTGATTTTTAGTCTGAATAGGCTGAGTTATGGCTTTGTCTGTTTTGCCTTCTTTTCCTTCGCCTTCATGAGGTTTCTGTAAGAGCTCCTGATCTGGCTGTCGAAGTCCAGGCCGAGCGTTTTTACCATATGGTCAAAGCGCTTCTGCGCGTCCTTTTTTCCGCCCAAGACCAGCGTCTCCAGCTCCAGGAAATACCCAAGCCCTTTTACCTTATCCAGGTGTATCCTTGTATTGTCGTAAAGCCAGAGCTCTCTTTTTTTCTCAACAATTGTCTCGGTTTTTAATATATTATCGAAAAAACCTGGCACTTTTTTGCCCGAGAGGAGTATAACTTCATAGTTCGACCAGCGTGTTTCACCCGATTCAACGCGGTTATACTTTATGAGCTCTATCCTGTCGTTCTTAATGATCCTCATCTTCAGCAGGCAGGAGGGCGATTTATAATATATATCTTTCTGATTGAGAATTCCCTTGAATTCGGCCCCGATCTCCTGTAAAATGGATTTTACTTTTTTGTGGGACGGCAGTGCAACTTTAATTTCGAGGTTTACAGGCATTGTTCTTCGTTGGTTTTAATTTAAATAATTTTGTAACTTAGCTCTTTATCTTAAAAAAGCACCGCTAAGTTATCATTTATCATATTGACATGTATATTCTTTTGTGTTTAAAATACAATAAAAGCAAAGAAGTATGAAGAAAATATTTTTTATAATTTTGTTTCTGCCGCTTCTGTCACTGAAGGCTCAGAAGCTGGGCGAAATGGCTCCTGAAAAACCGCTGGAAAAATTCCCAAGGAATTCCTGGGGCGTCGATTTTATGTTCGGCGAAGGGGGCTTCGGTCTTGGCACTTTCTACCGCCACGACCTGAACAATACGCTTACCGGGTTTGTTGACTTTTCAATGTCTGAGGCTAAAGATGATCAGGAAATTGAGTATTACGACTATTATACCCAGCAGTACGTTACAGTCAACAAGAAGAACAGGGTATTCCTCCTGCCTTTGAATTTCGGGCTTCAGCAGAGGCTCTTTGAGAACTCAATAACCGAGAACCTGCGCCCCTATGTTAACTTCGGCGTGGGCCCTACGCTCGTCCTTACAACGCCATACGAAAAGGAGTTCTTCAGCTCCTTCGGCAGCGCACAGGCAAAATATACTGCCGGCGGTTACGTGGGGCTTGGGGCAAATTTCGGCCTGGATAAATCCAGCCTGCTCGGAATTAACCTGAGATACTACGTAATCCATTTCTTTAATAATGGCGTTGAGAGCCTGGACGGCAAGTTCCAGAAGAATCTGGGAGGATTTTACCTGACTATTAATCTCGGAATCATGTATTGAAAAACTCAATCCCCCCTTTCAAAGGCTTCAGCCAGGATGCCTTTGATTTTCTTTCGGAATTAAGGGATAATAACAACCTTGCGTGGTTCAATTCTAACCGCGAACGCTACCAGAATTCGCTCGTCGTGCCTGCGCGGTCGTTTATTACGGAAATGGCGCAGTTCTTTAACCGCCTTTATCCCGCAATCAGAACCGAACCCAAGTTTAATGAAACTATCATGAGAATAAACAAGGACCTGAGGTTCTCAAAAGGGGAGCCTTACAGGGACTATCTTCTCATTCACTTCGGCCGCTTTAAGATGGACAGCGAGTTTTACGTCTCTTTTGAGGCAGGCTCATTCGACATGGGGCTGTTCATCAACAACTCCCCTAAAGACCCCAATTTCTGCTTCAGGCAAAACCTTGAACATCATACAAAAGAGTTCTTGAACCTGCTCGATAAATATGAATTAAATTATAACTTTGAACTCTACGAGCTCATTAAAGGTCCGGAAATAATCGATAAACACCTGAACGGGCAGGAACACCTGGGGCTGCTTAAAGACCTGAAAATGATGCTTATACAAAAGTCTTTTTCTCCAAAGGAAAAGATAATTTATTCTCCCGACTTTGTTCTCGAGGCCATGAAAGCCTACTCGCTCCTCTTTCCGGTATACTGCTTTGCGGTCTTCCCGGAGCCGTTAAAAATGATAGAGGAATTTGAAGAACAGTTCGGAGTAATGCTCTGACTGATCCCCGTCCGGATAAACCCATAAATCCTTTTTGAAATCAGTATGGGAATCTTTATATTCAACTAACCCAATATTCAACTAACCAAAAAATCCGGTATTATTACTGAAATTATGGAAAGTGAAATTATAACTTCCACATGGAAGGAAGAAAAAGAAAAAAAGAGAGTCGCATCCAGTTCCTTAATTGCCGCGGTTTTCCTGACGTCTTTTAAGCTCGTTGTAGGAATTTCTACAAACAGTCTGGGTATACTCTCCGAAGCCGCACATTCAGGCCTCGACCTCCTGGCCGCGCTGGTTACCTACGCCGCAATCAGAATGTCAAGCAAACCTGCCGACGAGGAGCATCACTTCGGGCACGGGAAAATGGAAAATATCTCGGCGCTTTTTGAAACCGTTCTGCTCCTTATTACATGCCTCTGGATCATATCGGAAGTCGTAAAAAGGCTTACAGGCGGGCATATGGAAATTGAGGTCAACGTTTGGAGCTTTGTCGTAATACTGACCAGCATGGCTATAGACATCTCGCGGTCCACCGCTCTTAGGAGAATTGCAAAAAAATATAACAGCCAGGCACTCGAGGCCGATGCGCTGCATTTCTCGTCGGACATTTTCAGCTCCGGCGTCGTTCTAATTGGACTTGCCGGCTATGCCTTCGGATTCCATTATGCGGATTCCATAGCGGCTTTAATTGTTGCGGTTATTGTAATATTCATCAGCATCAACCTGGGCAAAAGATCAATTGACGTTCTGCTCGATAAGGCCCCCGAGGGAATTAAGGAAAGGGTTTCTAAAATCATCTCCGGAATACCTGAAGTCCTGCAGTGGCACGACATAAAAGTAAGAAATTCAGGCGCGCACGTTCTTATTGAACTCAAAATACACGTGGCTCCCGACTTATCCATAAATAAAGCCCACGAGATCTCGCATAAGGTTGAAGAATCTATCTGCAGCGAAATTGAAAGGTGCGAAGTGAACATCCATATCGAACCCGAAGAAACTCTTCACGTAAAAAGGTGGAAGCACAAAAACTGGAGCCGCAGAAAATAACATTAAAAGCGGATTCCGGCGTCAATTCAACTTTCCAGATTATATTATATGAAAACTCTGCTAATACTAATTTATTTTGGTCTTATTATGACAGCGTCGCTTAAAGCACAGGAAAACAGGTTCAGCCAGGACCTCTATAACACATACGAACAGTACAGGGAAAACAGCATTAAGCATAGAAGGATAAAACGTACAGACATCGACTCGCTTATCAGCAGGCTTAAGCAAAACCAGTTTTTTAACGTCAGAACCCTGGGCCATTCCACCGAGGGGCGCGAGATAAACCTCGTCTCTGCGGGAAAAGGAAAAACTACGGTCCTCCTGTGGTCGCAGATGCACGGCGACGAGTCGACTGCAACAATGGCGCTTTTTGACATTTTTAACTTCCTTTCTCAAAGCGACAGCTTCGACCTGGTAAGAAAAGAGATCTTAAGTAAACTTACCCTTTGCTTTATACCGATGCTGAACCCCGACGGCGCCGAACGCTTCCAGAGAAGAAATGCCCTGGAAATTGACATCAACCGCGACGCCGCAATGCTGCAGAGCCCTGAATCTGTTATCCTTAAAGGGATAAGGGACTCTCTTAATGCCGACTTCGGCTTTAACCTTCACGACCAGAGCACCAGGCATTCCGTAGGAAGGAGCTATAAATCGGCCGCGCTGTCATTCCTGGCCCCTCCTGTAGACTACGAAAGGAGCGTTAACCCGGTAAGGGAAAGGGCAATGAAGCTGATTGTAAATATGTTTACTGAGCTCTCGAACTTTATTCCCGGCCATATGGCAAAGTACCCCGATGACTTTGAGCCCCGGGCTTTCGGCGACAATATACAGAAGTGGGGAACCAGCACAATCCTTATCGAGTCCGGAGGCTGGCATACCGATTACGAAAAACAGTTCATAAGAAAAATGAACTATACAGGACTTTTATCCTCCATCCTCAGCATTGCAACCGGAAGCTACAAGACAAGGGAAACAGGGGACTACTATAAAATTCCGGACAATGCGGATTTTGTTTTTGACCTCCTTTTAAGAAACCTCACGCTTAATGTAAACGGCATCACCTACAGGGCCGACCTCGGCATAAACCGCCTGGAGGTTACTTCGGGCCGTAAGTTCTACTACCACGGCATGATTGAAGACATGGGGGACCTTTCAACCTTCTTCGGCTACGAGGAATTTGACTGCAGCAGTATGGAAGCCTTCCCGGGGAAAGTACATCCGGAAGTATTTAAGGATATGGATGAGGTAAAAAAACTTAACTTCCAGGACCTCCTTAAAAATGGCGTTACAGCCCTGAAGGTCAGAAAGGAAAACCTTAAGGGAAGATATTCACCGCTGCCTCTAAACCTTATTGCAGTGGATGAAAACGGTAAGCCTGACCTTCCTGAAGGTGAATTCAGACCCGGCGCCCCGGCAGACTTTGTTATCTATAAAAATGGCAGCGTGCGCTTCGCCGTAATTAACGGCTTCATCTGCGACTTAAAGACCCGGAGCAGCAATGTTATGAATGGACTCATTTTGCAATAGCGTTTGCATTGATAAATCTAAATTTATTTGGTATAATAAACTTAGACACAAGATATAATTAAAGGTTATGGCATCGATAGCAAACTTAAATGTAAGTCCGGATGACAGGCAAAAATATATAGATTTCGAACGTGAAGCTCTGCCTCATATGAATGCGCTCTATAACTTTGCTCTGAGGATGACTGGTAACTCTGACGACGCGGACGACCTGGTGCAGGAGACCCTTCTGAAGGCATTCCGTTTCTTCGACAAATTCGAGAAGGGAACTAATTGCAAAGCATGGCTGTTTAGAATATTAAAAAACTCCTACATCAATGATTACAGGAAACACAGCAAGGAGCCGAGTAAAGTAGACTACGAGGACATTGAGAACTTCTACGAGAACATCAAATCCTCTGACGTGAAGAGTGATCATTTAGTGGAAGATGTTTTTAATAATCTGCTGGATGATGATATCTCTTCGGCTATTTCATCTTTGCCTGAGGATTTCAGGACAGTGATTATACTCAGCGACATTGAGGGTTTTACTTATGAGGAAATTGCCGACTTTGTCGATTGTCCGATAGGAACTGTTAGATCAAGGCTGCACAGGGCTCGCAAGATGCTCTATGTAAGGCTGAATAAATATGCCCGGGAAAGAGGATATGTAAAAAATAATAAATGATGCTTTTTACATACCCTGATTTACCGATGCTTTAGTTAAGATGAAATGTATTAAATGACGTGAGATTCTTGTGGAACAGAGTGAATTATTTGAACAGGTTACTGCGCTTGTAGATAACGAAATAAAAGATCAGGTTGAATTAAAAGAGATCAGACAGAAAATTGAACAGAACGAAGCTTATAAAGCTGAGTTTCTGGTTCAGTCACACATTAAATCCACACTCAGGAACCGCCTGGGTTCTGTGGAAACACCCCCTTATCTCAAAGAACGGATCATCAGTCAGATCCTTCAGGAAATTCCCGTTAGAAAAGAAAAAGTTAAAAAGGAAAAACGAAGCTGGCTTTTCAGCCCCCGCTTCGCCTTTGCCTCCGCCGCAGCCGTAATAATTCTTGCCATAATATTTTTCTTCAAAAGTGACGATAACAACAGCATTGCAAGCCAGCAGAACGGCTTTAACAATATGTTCGTCCAGGCAAAAAGGAATTTCCAGAGCATTGTCGATGGAAAACTTCAGCTCGAGGCCGCAGGAAGCAACACGGATGCATTAAGGCAGTTTTTTAAGGATAAAGGGGTGAAGTTCCGCCCTATGGTGCCGAAGGCAAAGCAGTGGGATTTAATTGGCGCAATTGTTTCTGATGACAACGGCGAAAAGCTCCCTCACAACTTCTACAGGGGTAAAGACGGGAAGCTTGCCTACCTCTATCAGGCAAACGAGGAATGCCTCAAGAAGAAAAAAGTTGTTACGCTCTCAAACGACCTTCTTAAAATGCTCGACGCGGGAAAGAGCTATAAATACAAAGACGGCGACAGGAACTACCTGGTCTGGAAGGAAGACGGCAAAATCTGCGTCCTGGTCTCCAATGAAACCATGGACAAACTGGAAAGCAACTTCCTCACCGCTGAAAAATAGGGGATAGTTTCCCATGCTTATAAGAAATTGAAACAAGAGCAT
>JAAXKN010000056.1 GCA_025612375.1 Ignavibacteria bacterium | reverse complement strand
GGAGGAGGGCTTAAAGCCCTCCTCCTGCCAGAACATTATTTACTGGTTAAATCCGCGGGTGCCCTTTCGGGCTTCAGGTTATCGTCAAAGTAGCGGCTTATTTTTTCATAAAGGTGAATGGCGTCAGTGCCTCTTACGCCGTGCTCATGGCCGGGATACGGGAAATATTCCAAAGGAACACCCAGGCTAACTGCTTTCTGTACAAAAAGAAGTGAGTTCTGCCATACTACTGTAGGATCCACGGTGCCGTGAATGAGGAGAAGTTTGCCTTTTAAGTTCTGCACGTAATTTAAGAGGCTCGACTCTTTGTAGCCTTCGGGGTTGGACTGAGGGGTATCCATATAGCGCTCACCGTACATTACTTCGTAATAGCTCCAGTCGATTACGGGGCCGCCGGCAACTCCAACCTTAAAGATGTCAGAAGCGCGTGTCATTAAAGAGGTTGCCATAAAGCCGCCGTAGCTCCAGCCGAAGACGCCTATGCGGCCAGGGTCTGTATAGGGAAGAGACTTCAGGTAATTGACGCCTGTTACCTGGTCCTCAATTTCTCTTGTGCCCAAGTGGCGGAAAGTAGCCTGTTCAAACTCAAGGCCGCGGTTGGATGTTCCGTGGTTATCCAGCGTAAAGACAATGTAGCCCTTTTCAGCCATATAGTTAAGCCACAGTCCCGCATCTGCAAGCCAGCTGTCTGTAACGAGCTGCGAGTGGGGTCCGCCATAAACGTAAACAAGAACAGGGTACTTCTTTGTGGAGTCAAAGTCCGCAGGGAGAATCATTCTGCAGTAGAGGTCCTGCCCATCATCGGCCTTTATGCTGAAGAGCCTGGTTTGTCCGAGTCTGTAGTCTTCTAACGGGTTATCGGCCTTAAAAATTTCCCTGACCTTTTTCCCTTCGGAATCCAGAATACTGATGAGCCCGGGAGTATAAAGGTTAGTAAAGGCATCGATAAAATGTCCGCCACGGCTGCTAAGTTTTACTTCGTGTGTGCCGTCAAGTGGGGTGAGCCTTTTTAGTTTCCCGGACTTAAGGTTCACTTTATAGAGGTTTCTTTGGAGAACCCCGTCCATGGTGGAAGTAATAAAGACATTTTCGTTATTTTCGTCGAAGCCGTTTACATCAGTAATTTCCCACTGTCCTTTTGTCAGCTGTTTTATCAGTTTCCCCTCAGTGTCGTAGAGGTAGAGGTGGTTAAAGCCGTCTTTTCTTGAAAGCCACAGGAATTCATTTTTGTTTTTAAGAAACATCGGGCCGTTTAAGGGTTCCACATATTTGTCGCTTTTTTCCTCGAAGAGCACATTAAGCTTTTCCCCGGTCCGGGCGTCGTACTTTACGAGCTGCATAAAATTCTGGTCGCGGTTGAGCTGTGCTATATAAATATATTTTTCATCGGGGCTCCAGGTAACGTTTGTCAGGTACTGGTCCTTGGGTTCACCGGTTTGAAGCCAGATGGTTTTCCCGGAAAGTATGTCGCAGACGCTGATTGTGACCTCATGGCTTTTCTGTCCTGCCATCGGGTACTTGATGTTTACAAGTTTTGCCGGGTGCTCGGATATATCAACTAAGGGGTAGTCTGTAACCATCGTCTGGTCCATCCTGTAGAAAGCAAGAAGATTCCCTTCAGGTGAGAAGAAAATTCCCTTTGTAATTCCGAATTCATTTCTGTGGACCGCCTGCCCGTTTACGATATCTTTATTTGTCCCGGACGTAATTGCAACCGGGGAGGTTAGGCCCTGCGACAGGTACAAATTGTTATCACGCGTAAAAGCCAGGCATCCGGCTTTGGGACTGAACTCCATATTTTCAGCCGCTGCACCTCCGGAGAGGTTATTCCCGGGTGTAAGGCTTTTTTCAGCAGTATTATAACAGTAGACCGAGTCGCCAGCCTGGAAGCGGAAGACGCTATTGTTCTGCCATGAGACAAGGGGGAATCTTTCAAGGCGGATATTGAAGACCGCCATTTTTTTGTTCAGGTCATCAAGTGAAAGTACAGCTTCAGCCTTTTCATCTTTCAGGGCCTCACGGAAAAGGATCTCTTTCCCGTCAGACTTTGAGACAAAATAAACGCTTTCTGAACCCGGAATCCACTCCAGCTGTTTTAATTTTCTTGGGTTAAGGCTGCCGCGCCCCTGTGTAATGGCATCCTCAACAGAAAGAACTTTAGTCTGGGCAGAAAGGGGTAAATTCAGAATAAGAAAGAGCAGGAAAAAAGGGAAATAGTATTTTTTCATGAGGTCTCCGGGAAAATTATTTGTACCCAATAATATTGGGAGGGATAATAATAAAGTTTTCGAGGGTACAAAATAAAAAAGGGATTGGCAAAATTGCAATCCCTTTCATAAAGCAGCACAAATTTAAGGTTTTATTTTTTTTCTTCCTGATTCTGTCCGTTACCACCAAGGGGAACTCTTCTTTCGAATACGGTATCTATAAGTTTATAATCCCGTGCTTCTTCAGGAGAAAGATAATAGTCTCTGTCGCAGTCTTTAGTGATCTGGTCGATAGTTTTGCCCGTATGTTCGGCAAGTATCTGGTAGAGCACCTGGCGAGTTTTGACCATTTCCCGTGCGTGAATTTCTATATCGGTTGTCTGTCCCTGCAGTCCACCCACCCAGGGCTGATGTATCATGATTCTGGAGTGGGGAAGTGAGGAGCGTTTTCCTGCAGCGCCGCCTGCCAGAAGCACAGCGCCCATAGAGGCTGCCATACCGACGCAGATGGTTGCGATATCCGGTTTTATGTACTTCATGGTATCGTAAATTGCAAGGCCTGCCGAAACGCTTCCGCCAGGGGAGTTAATATAAAGGTTTACATCCTTATCCGGGTCCTCAGCCTCAAGGAAGAGGAGCTGGGCCACGACAAGGCTGGCCACATGGTCGTCAATAGGTGTACCTATAAAAATAATTCTTTCTCTAAGGAGTCTAGAGAAAATATCCATTCCGCGTTCCCCGCGGCCTGTCTGTTCAATAACGTAGGGAACGAGCTGGTTGAAAATTTCTGGTTTCATTCTCCCTCTTTATTTTTTGTCTTCAGTAGTATTGTTTAAGTCCTTAGCGCCAACTTCTTTAATATTGTTATTCTTTTTCAGAAAATCAATAACTTTGTCTTCTAAGAGGATTTCGCCCCTGTTAGAGTCGGTATAGTACTTAAGCAGTTTATCTACTGAAATACCTGTCTCGGCAGCATCCTTTTCTGCCAGTTCCCTGAGTTCAGCTTCTCCAACTTTAATATTTTCTTTTCTTGCGATATTTTCCATAATGATCTGCCACTTGGCAGTCCATTCAGCTCTCTGGTGCAGGCGGTTATGTGCCTCGTGTGCATCAAATTTCTTTACGCCTTCCTGTTTTGCCCTTTCCTGTTCCATCTGGACCATTCTGTCCAACAGAGAGTGAACAAATCCGTGGGGAGGGGTGAAGTCGTTATTCTTTACGACGTCATTTAAGAGTGAATTTACGAGCATGTCCTCACTCTGCCTGTTATAGAAGTCCTGAAGCCCCTTCTTAATATTATCCTTCCACTCATCAGGAGTTGAGAATTTGCTTTTTGTAATTTTCTTTACAAATTCCTCGTCGAGCTGGGGCAGAACTACCTTCTGAACCGATTTTATCTCAGCGGAATAAGTAATATCATCGTTAACGATCTTCTTTACGCCTTCTTCTTCAACTTCGTGGCTGTCCTGGAACGAGAAGCTGAAAGATTCGCCAACGCTTTTTCCGACTGCATTTTCAACCAGCTGCGGGTTTACTCTTTCGTCGGTGAGGTCAATTTTAATATCCTGGCTTTTGATTCCTTCGACGGGTTTTCCATCCTGATCCATTTTCTGGAGGTCGACGGTAATAATTGCGTTTTTATCTTCAACTTTATTGGCGTCTTCGAGTGTGGAGTTGGTTTTCTGGAGGTAATTGACCTCGCTATTTACCTGTTCTTCCTCTACGTCGAAACGGATCTTTTTAACTTCAAGACCCGTATAGTCCTTTACGTCAAGTTCAGGTTTAACCTCATATCTGATCTTAAAGGCCAGTTTGGAATCCTTTTCAAAGTTCAGGTCAACCATCTTAGGTGCGCTGATAGGATTAAGTTTTTGATCTTCAACAATGTCCCAGAAGACTCTGTTAGCAATTTTTTCGCTTGCCTGGTATTCAATAGCATCGCCATACATTTTCTTTATGAGAGCCATCGGGGCCTTGCCTTTTCTGAATCCGGGCATTTCAATCTTCTTTCTTTCTTCCTGATAAGCTTTTTCCAGGTCAGTCTGGATTTCGTCATAATTTAAGACTACTTCCAGTTCATGTTCACTTTCTGAAACAACATTGATTTTGGTTTCCAATTTATCCTCTTGGGCTAATATTATTACTATAAATAATTAGTGCGAGAACGGGGACTCGAACCCCGACACCGGTTAGGTACTAGATCCTAAGTCTAGCGCGTCTACCAAATTCCGCCATTCTCGCATTAAAGAATGGTTTCATCAAAAGCCGTTTATTCAGTCAAGATATCAGATAGCGGCCAAAAATGAAAGACCAAAATATACGAAGAATTTGGTGAAAAAACACAATAAATCATCAGTAATATAAAAAGTGTTTTTTTTGAGCGGTTTTGGCCATGGGAAAATTTCCAGTGATTTATTTGCACTTTGTTTTGCCAAATGATGAATTTTAGCATATATTAAGGTAAAATTTCGGAGTCGTCAGGTGAAAGTGCTCTCATATATGGTTGAGGCTCACATTTTCAGGGAAGTGGACAACAAGCTGGAGTTTTTGATGTTAAAACGCTCTGAAATGGAGATCTTTCCAGGCCTATGGCAGATGGTCACCGGGTCGATTGACCAGGGTGAAAAGGCCTTTGAAACTGCATTCAGGGAAATAAAAGAAGAAACGGGGATTGTTCCTGAAAAGCTGTGGCTTGTGCCTTATATAAATTCATTTTACTCGTGGAGGCGGAACCATATCTGCATGGTGCCGGTCTTCGCTGCCATGGCAAAAGAGGGTACACAGGTAAAAATATCCCACGAGCACTCGGAGTACCAGTGGGTGAGCAAGGAAAAAGCGCTGGAGCTTTTAGCCTGGCCGGGGCAGAAGGCTTCGGTTGAGATAATATGTGAGTATTTTACAAAAGAGCACAGTTTCCTCTACTTTGAAGAGATCAGCATTAAAAAATACAGGGACAGGAACTTCCAGCCTGCTGGCAAAACCCCGCAAACAGGGCTTAAGTAAGAGCCCCAATACTTTTCACCAATACATTTCTCGCCAATACTTTTCCAGGGCAGCCTTTTTACATTCGGTGGGAACAACAAAATTCAGCATAAATCCCCCAAAAAGAGCTGTTAATTTTTGTTTCTTTTGATTGTATAATAGCTTAGTTTTGCACAATATCAAATATAAATACAGGGAGTAGGTAAGTGGGTTTATTAATAGTCGGATCTATTGCACTCGATACAGTTGCAACGCCTTTTGACAGGATTGACGATGCCTTAGGCGGTTCAGCTGTTTACGTTTCTTTAGCGGCCAGTTACTTCAGCGGGCCCGTCTATATGGTTGGTGTAGTTGGAGAGGATTTTGACAAGGAGCACATAAAGCTGCTTGAGGACCACAACATCGATCTGGAAGGCCTGAAGGTTGTTGAAGGAGGAAAGACATTCCGCTGGTCGGGTAAATATCATTACGACCTGAATGTGCGCGATACACTTTTAACGGAGCTGAATGTATTTGCGTCTTTTGATCCCGAAATTCCCGAGAAATACAGAAAGTCCAGGTTTATACTTCTTGGCAACATCGATCCTGAGCTTCAGCTTAAGGTTTTGGATCAGATGGAAAAGCCGGGTTTTGTCATCTGCGACACGATGAACTTCTGGATCGAGGGAAAGAAACAAGAGCTTCTTAAGGTCTTAAAAAAAGCTGACGTACTTATAATAAACGATTCCGAGGCCAGGCTTCTTGCCAATGAGCCGAACCTGATAAGGGCAGCCCGCATGATAAGAGCCATGGGTCCCAAGTACCTGATTATTAAGAAAGGGGAACACGGAGCTCTTCTTTTCTCGGATAACACCGTATTTTCAGCTCCTGCCTATCCGCTGGAAAATATTTATGACCCCACAGGCGCAGGCGACTCCTTTGCCGGCGGGTTTGTAGGCTACCTGCATAAGACACAGGATATAAGCATTGAAAACCTGAAGCGTGCGGTTGTCTTCGGAAGTGCAATGGCATCATTCTGCGTTGAAAAATTCTCAACCAAGGGGCTTGAAAACCTGACGTACCTTCAGGTCCATGACAGGTTCAGAGAGTTCCTTAAACTTTCAAGAGTTGATGACGACGACTAAAATGGCAAAGATGAATATCCGGGCAGTTGAATTCAGAGAGGACAGCCTGTTTTTTATGGACCAGACAAAGCTGCCGCTGAGTGAAGAGTACGTAAAAACCGACGACTACGAAAGGATTGCCCAGGCAATTGAGCGCCTTGAAGTAAGAGGCGCTCCGGCTATTGGTGTTGCAGCAGCCTACGCTCTGGCTTTAAGCCTGAAAGGAAAGACCGAAGGCCTGGAGGAGACCTTTGAGGTGGCAAGAAAGAGGCTTGCTTCAACCAGGCCCACAGCGGTAAACCTCTTCTGGGCGTTAAATGAAATTGCGGAGGTCTTCGAGGCTTCAAAAAGTGAGGAGGATGTATATTCCTGCCTTATAAAGAAAGCCCGTGAGATCCACGAAGAAGACATTGAAAAGTGTGAAGCCATTGCCCAAAACGGGCTGGAGGTTTTCCAGTTTCCATCCGTAGTTTTAACCCACTGCAACGCCGGCGCACTGGCTACAGGCGGCGGCGGTACGGCAGTAAATGTTATCAAGGCGGGCTTTGAGCATGGGATGGTAAAGTTTGTCTATTCCGATGAAACAAGGCCTTTGTTTCAGGGCTCAAGGCTTACAGCATTTGAGCTTTGGAAGAGCAACATTCCTTTTGCAATGAACACAGATTCCACGGCGGCATTTTTAATGCAGCAGAAGAAGATTGACCTTGTTATTGTAGGCGCCGACAGGATAGCACTTAACGGGGACACGGCCAACAAAATAGGGACATATAATTTGGCTGTTCTTTGTTCTTATCATAATATACCTTTTTATATAGCTGCTCCGGAGACCACGATAGACCGTAAGTGTCCCAATGGCGGCTCAATAAAGATCGAACTCAGGGGCAAGGGTGAACTGACCTGTTTTAAGGAAGCCAGGATCACTTCAGATGAATATGAAGTTTATTCCCCGGCATTTGACGTTACGCCTGCAGGCCTGATTTCGGGTATAATTACTGATAAAAAGCTTTACAAACCTCCTTACAATTTTTAATGTCCGAAATAATAAAAACTGAAGCGGTAGTTCTTAGCAAAATGAACTACCGTGAAAGCAGTACAATTGCCACGTTTTACACGAAGGACCTGGGCAAGATTTCAGGTATCATCAAGGGTGCACGGCAGCCGAAGTCACCCGTTGGTCACAAGATAGATTCATTTAACCACCTCCAGATAGTTCTTTACAAAAAGGCCGGGCGGGAGATCCAGCTTATAAGCCAGGCCGAACTAATCTCTTATTACCCCAGGATAAAAGAAGACCTCCTGAAGCTTAAGTATGCCTCGGCCTCCCTGGAGCTTGTGCTTGCTATGACGATAGAAGAAGAGGCAAACGAGAGGCTTTTCCGCGGGCTGGTCAGAATCCTAAACCTCTTTGAAACATCCAACAGAAGACCGGGAGTGCTGTTAATTAAGTTCATAGTCTTCCTCTTAAAAGAAAGCGGCTTTGAGATACAATTCGAGCGCTGCTCAATATGCGGCAGGCCGATTGGGGCAGAAGAAAAGAAGTATTATTTCAATTTTGAACGGGGAATGATATGTTCTTCATGCAGCCATGAAGTGGCGGGTTCAATGCAACTTTCACCGGAACTTTTTCAATTTATTACTGGTCTAAGTAACATTGGGAGCGAGGAGAAAATAAGTGCCGGGGAAATCGACAACACGTTGAATTTCCTGGAGAAATACTTAAAATATCACGTTCCTGAGTTCAAGGGGATAAAATCTATTCACTTGTTTTAGACACAATATTTTTAGATCATAAAAGTATAGCTTAAAACAGGAAAACCAGGAGGTTTTTTAATGAAAAACAGAAATTTATTCGGTACTGTTGCACTAGTTATAATAGGGGTCATCTTCGGGGCGGTTCTGGTTTCAGGATTCGGCTGGGTAAGGCCGGGACTAGCAGACATAACAATCGGGGCCAAGAATCCGCCGATAACAGATATTGACGTTAACGCATTCAGTAAAGCATTCATAGAAGTTGCCGACAAGGTAACCCCATCAATCGTAAAAATTACGGTAGTTTCAGAAACAAAAGAAAATCCGCATGAGGACCTGCCATTTTTCTTTCCCTTCAAGGATGACGTTCCAAGAAAGGAAATGGGTTCGGGAAGCGGTGTCATAATTTCTGATGACGGATATATACTTACAAACAATCACGTAGTTGAAAACGCTACAAGGGTTGAGGTTACTCTTTATGACAGGAGAAATTTTGATGCCAAGGTTGTAGGCACAGACCCTCAGACTGACCTGGCAGTTGTAAAGATAGACGTCTCAGGGCTTCCTGCGGCATATCTTGGAAATTCGGATAACGTAAAGGTCGGGCAGTGGGTTATGGCAATCGGAAACCCGCTTTCGCTTTCTTCAACTGTTACAGCCGGAATTATAAGCGCCAAGAGCAGGAACATAGGCATTATACGTGACAACTCGGGAGGAGGAATTGAGGACTTCCTGCAGACGGACGCCGTAATCAACCCGGGAAATAGCGGCGGGGCACTTGTGGATCTGTCGGGCGCAGTTATAGGCATCAACTCGGCCATTGCCACCTCGGGCATGTCAAACAGCTACATTGGCTACGGCTTTGCAATACCGATTAACATGGCAAAGAACGTTTCCAAAGAGCTCATTGCCTCAGGAAAAGTAAACCGCGGCTACATCGGAGTTCAGATAACGCCGGTCGATCCCGACCTTGCCAAGGCGGTTGGGCTTGATAAAGCGCGCGGCATTATGGTTCAGGCCCTGACCAAGGGCGGAGCGGCCGAGAGGGCAGACGTAAAAGAGCAGGATATAATACTTAAAATTGACGGACGCGACGTAAATGAGCCGGGTGAGCTTCAGAGCTACGTTGCCTCAAAGAGCGCAGGCGACAAGGTTACACTTACACTCTGGCGTGACGGCAAGCAGATCGAGCGCACAGTGACGCTGAAGTCGAGGGATACTAATGCCAAGGTTGAACCCGCATCTGACGAAAATACTCCGGACAGGCCGAAGAAAGGGCCCGCAAACAGCATGACCTTTGACAATATAGGCCTTACGGTTAGGGATATGTCGGGCGATGAAAAGGAAGCCTACAAGACAAGTAACGGTATCATGATACAGGACGTCAAGGACCTGAGCCGTGCATTTAATCAGAATCTTGGGAAAGGGCTGGTTATAACGCAGGTGGACAAGAAGAACATAAATTCCGTAAGCGACTTTGAAAAGGCACTTAAGGACAAGAAAGGGCAGGCTGTGCTCATGAAGGTAATTGACGGGCAGGGCAATTCACGCTACGTTGGCCTTTCAATTCCATGAAAATAAATTAAAAAGAAGCGATAAAGCGTCCCAAATATGGGACGCTTTTTTTATATTTAAAGGTCACAGATTAAAGGATATTATAATGATCAGGTTTTTGACTTCGGGCGAATCTCACGGTAAGGCCTTAACGACAATAGTTGAGGGCTTTCCATCCAACCTTGAGATAGAAATTGAATACATAAACTATCATCTGAAACGCCGCATGATGGGCTACGGACGGGGCGGGCGCATGAAGATTGAAACAGACGAGGCTGAAATCCTCTCCGGCATAAGGTTCGGCAGGACTCTGGGAAGCCCCATTACGCTAATGATAGCCAACAGGGACTGGAAGAACTGGACAGAGAAGATGTCTTCGTCGAGAACAGGAGCGGAAACGGAAAAGATAAGCGTTCCACGGCCGGGCCACGCTGATCTGGTGGGAACGCAGAAGTACCGCTTCAATGACATCAGGAATTCAATTGAGCGCTCGAGTGCAAGGGAGACCGCGGCGCGTGTGGCAGCGTGTTCTGTGGCAAGAAAGTTCCTGGAGGAATTCGGCATCAAGGTCGGAAGCTTTGTTGAAAGCGTTGGCGGCATTTTCCCGAAGGACAATTTCAAAGAGAAACTTTTTATGAACGATCTGCCTGAGGATTTTGACGGCTGGAATCTGTCGTTCACGGCAGATAAAAGCGAGGTCCGCGTGCTGGATAGTGAGCAGGAAGAAAAGATCAAAGCCAGGATACAGGAGACAAAGAAAAAAGGGGACACACTAGGGGGCACATTTGTAGTCGTTGCCACCGGCGTTCCATCAGGCCTGGGGAGCTTTGTGCATTACGACAGGAAACTCAATGCCGAACTCTCGCATTCAATAATGTCCATCAACGCCGTTAAGGGTCTTGAGATTGGCGACGGGTTCAGGAGCGCTGAAGTCTTCGGCTCCGAATTCCATGACGAGATTACTTTTTCACACGACCACCTGGGCAGGAAAACGAACAGGGCCGGGGGAATTGAAGGCGGTGTCTCAACCGGGCTGCCGATAATTCTAAGGGGCGCAATGAAGCCAATTGCCACGCTGATGTCCCCGATCGGGACGGTGGACCTATCGACTATGCAGGAGATCGAGGCCAGGAGGGAAAGAAGTGATTTTACGGCTGTACCTGCGTGTGCCGTTATTGCAGAATCCATGATGGCCTGGTCGCTGGCAAAATATTTCCTGGAGAAGTTCGGCGGGGATTCAATTGAGGAGACAAAAGAGAACTTTATGAACTCCAAAAGCCGGAAGGCTGGCATGACGAAGGAAGATTTTTCAAAATAAGGGAAGAATGTTTATCTATGCTGAATATAGACCGCTTCATTTTTAATGCTTTTGCCGAGAACACGTATATAGTTTCGGACGAGGTTTCAAAAGAATGCATAATAGTTGATCCCGGCTGCAGCAGCACTTTTGAAAAAGAAGAGCTTAAGGCATTTCTTGAATCGGGGGGCCTCAGGCTTAAGGCCATAATAAATACGCACTGCCACATTGACCACATACTTGGCAACCGCTTCTTAAAGGACACTTTTAAGGCGCCTTTCCTGGCGCCCGAAGAGGATCTGTTTTTGCTGGACCTGATGCTCAAGGAAGCGGGGAATTTCGGCTTTGAGATGGAGCCCTCACCCTATCCGGACATCTTAATAAAGGAAGACCTCTACTTTGAGCTTGGAGGGCGTGAGGTGAAATTCCTTTTTACGCCCGGGCATTCACCGGGAGGCTACTGCCTCTACTTTAAGGATGACAGTTTCTGCATCACCGGAGACGTTCTCTTCCGTGAGGGAATAGGACGGACGGACCTCTGGGGAGGAAGTTACGAAAGCCTGATAGACTCAATTGAAACAAAACTCTTCATGCTTCCTGATGACACAGTAATTTATCCGGGGCACGGGGATAAAAGCACCATTGGGTATGAAAAGACAAATAATCCTTTTTTGGCGTAAATTTATTTGACATAAAAACCCTGATTCAATATATTCCGACAAAGGATATGAAGAATTCACAATATAGACCGGGGACTTAATGAGTGAGTACTTTATAAAAAAAAGAAGCCTCAGAAAGTATGCTTTGTTTACGGCATACGTTCTGCTCTACATTATCCTCTTTGAGTTTATTGTACCTGCCGGAAAGGTTCTTCCCAAGCCCTCATTAGTTCTTGAAGCTATTCCGTCACTTCAGGTCCACTACAGCCTGCTGATAAACCTTCTTTATACGGTTTCCGGGATTTACATGTCAATGGTGCTTTCATACGGGGCAGTGTGGCTTCTGAGAGTCCAGCTTACAGGAGCATTTTTAAGGTGGACATATTTCCCTGACTCCATAAGGCTGTTCAAGTACTTTACGGCTATTTCATTTTTAACTCTGCACGTCTACTGGTTCCCGGTTTCAAACCTCTCGGAGATCCTACTTACGTTTTTAATATCCTTAGTTTATCTCCTTAATATCTTCTACTCTGGGGTTCAAAAGGTAAACCGTGCCTACACAGAGCCATTTATAGCCCTAAAAAAAGAGGACTCCTTTCTTTATAAAAATATTTACTGGATAAGTCTTAAGCCGGCTTTATTTAACTCGCTTGAGAGGCTTAACATTTATCTTTGGACTGTTGTAACCTTGTTCGAATTTATAAAAGGCTACATGGGCCTGGGCAATATTTACCGCCTGGCCCTTTCATTCATGGATCTCTCCGGTCTTGCGGCAGTTTCAATAATCCTGGCATTAGCAGCTGCCCTGGGCGGCTTAGTAATAAAGCTCCTGAAAAGAAAAGTAATAACCTGGGAGACGTAATTGGCAGATGACAGCTTAATATTAAAAGCAGAGAAAATATCCAAAACTTTCCTCAATCCTGAGGGTGCAGTCTTAAACCTACTGCAGGAGGTAAGTCTGGAGGTAAGAAAAGGGGAATTGGTGACTTTACTCGGGGCATCCTCTTCGGGTAAAAGCACTCTTTTGAGGATCCTTGCGGGAGTTGAAAATCCTGATTCAGGTTCAGTAAGATTTACGCAGCTTAGGGATAAAGGTGTAAGTCTGGCGCTTATACCGACCGGGGCCTCCTCGCTTCCGTGGCTGAACGTCAGGGATAACGTAAGGCTAGGGATAAATGAAGGGACCGGCAACGGTGAGGCAGCAATTAAAAAAGCAATAAGTCTTACGGGGCTGGATGGATATGAAAGCCACATTCCGGCAAACAAAAGCACCGGCTTCAGGTTCAGGATTTCCTTAGCGCGAGCGCTTGCATCAGATCCGAAGGTAATTCTAATTGATGACGCCTTAAGGGATCTGAACCAGGAAAGAAAAATTGCCTATTACGGCCTCTTAAGGGGTATTTTAAGGCGCGAGGGGCCCGGCATACTCTACGTTACAAACGACGTTACTGAAGCTATGCTTTTGTCAGACAGGATACTTCTTCTTGGAAGCAAGCCCGGGCGCATTGTAAAAGAGTTCAGCCTTGCGAAAACCGGGCTTCCAGAGGCTGCCGATTTAAGAAAAGAGGATAATAACAGAATAAAGCAGGAGATTGAAGCGTTCTTTTATGCGGAAGTCCGTTAATATTTTTTGCCGGTAATTTGAGTTTTAGGGCAAAAAAACGGTATTATATTAAGTAAACACATTAATTTACGATAATCCGAAAGAGAGCAATGAACGGTAAAATTGAAAGACTGAAAGAGTTAAAGGCCCAGGCCCTTTTAGGGGGAGGGACTGACAAGATTCAGACACAGCACGAAAAAGGGAAGCTGACCGCAAGAGAGAGAATTGAGCTTCTGGTGGATGAAGGGTCGTTTGAGGAAGTTGACATGTTTGTAAAACACCGCTCAAAGGATTTCGGCATTGATAAGCAGCAGTACCCGGGTGACGGTGTTGTAACAGGATTTGCCAAAATCGAAGGGCGCCCGGTTGCGCTTTTCAGCCAGGATTTTACGGTTTTCGGCGGATCTCTTTCGGAGGCACATGCTGAAAAGATCTGCAAGATCATGGATCTGGCCTTAAAAGTTGGAATACCGGTCATTGGACTTAACGATTCAGGCGGGGCAAGGATTCAGGAAGGTGTTGTAAGCCTTGGGGGCTATGCTGAAATATTCTTAAAGAATACGCTTTCTTCGGGTGTAATACCCCAGATATCGGCCATTTTAGGCCCATGTGCAGGAGGTGCGGTTTATTCTCCTGCAATTACGGATTTTATTTTCATGGTCAAGCATACAAGCCACATGTTTGTAACAGGGCCAAGTGTTGTAAAGACTGTAACGCACGAGGAGGTAAGTTTTGAGGACCTTGGCGGAGCAGAGACGCATGCGGCAAAAAGCGGGGTTGCTCATTTTGCCATGGAAAATGAGGTGGAAATATTTGAAGGTATAAGAAAGCTGATGAGCTTTTTACCCTTAAATTACAGGGACACTTCGCCGGAGCTGGAGTTTGATTTTAAGTCTGAGCTTTTGATACCGAAGCTGAACGAAATTGTGCCTGATAATCCGAACAGGCCATATGACATGAAGGAAATAATTAACCTTCTTGTGGATAACCAGGATTTTTTTGAAGTTCACAGGAACTTTGCCGAGAATCTGATTGTAGGCTTTGGCAGAATTGGCGGGATGGCCGTAGGGATTGTAGCCAATCAGCCAAGGGTTCTTGCAGGAGTGCTTGATATACAGGCTTCAATAAAGGGCGCAAGGTTTGTAAGATTTTGTGATGCATTTAACATTCCGCTGCTGGTTTTAGAGGACGTGCCGGGTTTTCTACCCGGGACAGAGCAGGAATGGAACGGCATAATAAAGCACGGCGCAAAGCTTCTCTTTGCTTTCTGCGAGGCTACAGTGCCAAAAGTTACGGTTATAACGAGGAAAGCATACGGCGGGGCTTACGATGTAATGAACTCAAAGCACGTCAGGGGTGATTTTAACTATGCCTGGCCCTCGGCTGAGATTGCTGTAATGGGGCCCAAAGGGGCGGTTGAGATCATATTTAAGAAAGAGATTTCGGAGTCGGAAAACCCGGCTGAGAAAGCGGCTCAGAAGCTGGAAGAATACATAGAAAAATTTGCAAACCCCTACGTGGCAGCTGAGAGGGGATACGTAGATGATGTGATTATTCCGGCCGAGACAAAGATTAAGCTGATAAATGCTTTTCAGCTCTTAAAGACTAAAGTTGATGCAAATCCCAGGAAGAAGCATTCAAACATACCGTTGTGAAGAAAGTTGTTTGAATTTAAAATATTTTTTTTAACTTAAAAAAGGGGAAGCATTGGCAATATTTAGCTTGACAATAAAAGTGTTTGAATTTAAATTGGTTCCCAAATTCACTAGATAAGGAGTACGAATGAAAAAAGTTGTCCTATTTCTATTTTTGATAAGTGTGTCCTTTTTTGCCTCATCTTGCAGCTTGTCAAAAGTAGGTAGTGACGATAAACCTTCAACAACCAACACAAAAATCAAGGTTAAGCCAACTGTAATTGTAAGTGAATTGCTGGAAGAAGCGAGGCAGAACTATGTCAGCGCTCTGGCAAAACAGGAGATCAACAGTACTACTGAGGCTATAAATTATTATGAAGCAGCCCTTCGCATTCTTAATAATTTAAGCTATTATCCTGAAATCGACGAAAATGAAGCTTACACGCAGCTGGAAAAATCAATAACCGATGATTATCAGAAGTTCGTTGACGGTTTATCGGAATTACCTGAAGGTGTTTCTTTTGCGGCTTTGGAAGAATGGATGAAAAAGAGCATGCCCGAAATCAAAGTCAAAGAAGAGGCAGTACAAAAGTCGAATCAGGTTGTCATTGTGGCCGACTTCCCGCTGGAAGTCAACAGTTATGTTGATCAGTACATTGAAATTTTCCAGGGCAAATGGCGCAAGTACATGGACCTCTGGCTTTCACGTTCGGGGAAGTATTTCCCGATGATGGCAAAGATCTTTGCAGAGGAAAAAGTGCCCACACAGCTCATATTCCTCAGCATGGTTGAAAGCGGTGTTAACCCGGTTGCAAAGTCCAGGGCAAAGGCCGTTGGGCTCTGGCAGTTCATGAGCTCGACGGGCAGGTTATATGGCCTTAATTCGGATATATATTTCGATGAAAGGAGAAATCCCGAGAAAGCCACGCGTGCGGCCGCAAAATACTTAAGAAATCTCTATAACATGTTCGGTGACTGGTATCTTGCGCTTGCCTCTTATAACTGGGGCGAAGGTAATATTAAAAGAATTGTTACCAGAACGGGTAAGCATTCTTTCTGGGAGATCAGGGATTATATGCCGCGCGAGACAAAAGACTATGTGCCGCAGTTTATTGCCGTATCTCTTATTTCAAGCAATCCGGCCAAGTACGGCTTTAACAACGTTATGTTCGAAAAGCCCCTGGAATACGATACATACAAAGTTACCGAAGGCATAGACTTAAATGTTCTGGCAAAATGCGCCAATGTATCTTTAGAAGAGTTGCAGGACTTAAACCCAGAACTAACACAGCGCTCGACGCCGCCGGATTTTCCGGGAGGATATCAGCTCAGGATTCCGAAGGGCAGAATGGATATGTTTGCCGCCAACTTCAAGAATATTCCTGATGATGCAAAGGTACAGTTTACACTTTATTACGTGAAAAAAGGGGAGACGGTTACCAAGGTTGCAAAGAAATACGGAATTTCCGCAACCGAGCTTGCAAAAATTAATAACATTTCAACAAGGACAAAGCTCCCGAAAGGTGTAGCCTTAAAGATCCCTGTTGCAGGATTTAACGAGACAGATTTTGTTGTTAATACCGATACGGCACCAGCTATAGATAAAGAGAAGAGCCCGGACGCTCCCTATACTGTACAAAGCCAGAAGGTCAGAGATCAGGAAAACACTCAGCTGGCAGTTAAAACCAGCCAGCCGGAAAATCAGGTTGCGGCTAACACAAAGGCTCCTGCCGACACCCAGAGTGTAGCTGATAATCAGCTCCTGGCAGACAACAACCAGTCGCAGGATGAAGATCAGTCTTCAGACGATTCCCAGAGCTCCGACAATGACACAGAGGATCAGTCTAACGTTGTCATTCGTCCTCAGGGAAAAGCTCTCGTTCAGTACAGTGTTAAGAAAAGTGATAACCTTACGGAAATTGCAGACCTGTTTAATGTGAGGGTCTCGGACTTAAGAAACTGGAACAACATCTCCTACACCGAAGCAATTCACGTAGGACAGACGCTGAGCATTTATGTTCCTGAAGACAAGAAGGATTATTACGCCAGCCTGGACAACCAGACACAGGTAGAGAAAAGATCCTTAAGGAACACGCAGATTAAGAATAATGCCAAGTGGGTAACGCACAAGGTAAAACGCGGTGAGACGCTTGCATCAATTTCTTCAAGGTACAACGTTACCATTTCACAGATAAAGCAGTGGAACAGCCTGCACAAGAACAGAATTAACGGCGGTACAAGGCTTAAGATACTTGCCGAGAGCAACAGCCCTTATCTTTCACCGAATCAGAAGAGCAACTATAAAAGAAGCGGCCTGACAAGATACAAGGTAAGACGCGGTGACACAATTGGTGAGATTGCCGACAGGTTCGGAGTTTCTGTAAGACAGCTTCAGAAGTGGAATAAGCTTACATCGAAGAAGCTGACAGCCGGGAAGAGCCTTAAAATCTTAGGCAACGAGACCACGACTGCCTTAGGTGACAACACCAGCAAGGCATCAGCTACGCTGAATTATTACAAGATTAAGCAGGGCGATGCCATAGGCAACATTGCCGATAAGTTCCACGTCTCTGTTCCAAACCTGAAGAAATGGAACAAGCTCAACAGCAACAAAATTACGGCCGGAAAGACTCTTAAGATCTATTCTGATGAAGGTGAGCAGTATGCCTCGGCAGATACAAGGTCTCTTAAGAGGTCAAAAGCGGTCCTGGATGACAACAATGAATCCAGCTCTTCTTCAGCCGGCGAACATGTTGTCAAATCAGGCGAGACTCTGGGCCACATTGCTGAGCTATACGGCGTCAGGGCATCTGATTTAAGAAAATGGAACCATATTTCCGGGAACAAAATTGTTGCAGGCGACAAGTTAAAGATCAACAGCAGCAAAAAAGGCTCAAAGCTCAATCAGGAGAAGAAGACTTCAACGAAGAAGGAGCTGGCCGAAACAAAAGTTACTTCGGGAAAAAAAGGTTCAGCAAAGAAAGAATTAGAGGAGACAAAACTTACTTCTAACAAGAAGTTAAACAAGAAAGAACTGGCTGAAACCAAAAAGAGCAAGGGGAATAAGGCTCAAACCCACAAAGTAAAGAAGGGTGAGACTTTATATACCATAGCCCAGAAATATGACATGGATGTTCAGGATCTGAAAAAGATGAACAAGATTAAGGGAAATAAACTTTCTGTAGGGCAGAAATTAAAGGTTGATGACTAGTTTAATTAATATTTTGTTCTTATCTTTATAGTACAATTTTGAACTAACACGAAAGCCGAACGTTAGGGGTGTCGCGGAAGCAAAGTCCGTGGCTGAGATTATACCCTGAAACCTGATCTGGATAATACCAGCGTAGGGAAACGACTAAAGATATAAGAATGATTGTTACTTTTAGCCGTTTTCACAAAAACGGCTTTCTTTTTTTAAAAGGAGAAAAGAAAATGAAGTATATAGTCGTTCTTATTTTATTTTTAAACGGGGCCATCTGGTCCCAGGCCTTAAAGGGGAAAGTGGTGGATTTGGAGACTAAGAAGCCTCTTACTTCGGCAAGCGTAGCCCTTGAAGGCACAGATCTTAAGACCACTACAGATGATACAGGAACGTTTACTTTAGCCGCCGGCAATGCACATGATGGAAACCTTATTGTCAGCTATATTGGCTACAGCACAAAGCGCGTTAAAATAGACCAGGAGGGTCTCATAGACGGGGCGCTTACGGTCAGCCTGGAGCCACAGATCATCTCATCACAGACAATTCTTGTTACAGGAAGCATAGGAAAAGAAGGGATTACGCCTCTGGCGTTTTCCAAGGTAAACAGGAGTAAAATTGAAGAAAAGTATATGGAGCAGGACGTTCCGGAGTTCCTCTCGTCACTTCCTTCGACGACTTTCTATTCGGAGTCGGGAAGCAGCATCGGCTATAACTACCTGAGTATAAGGGGTTTTGACCAGAGAAGGATCTCCGTATCCATTAACGGTGTGCCTCAGAACGACCCGGAAGACCACAATGTATACTGGCTGGATTTCCCGGACATACTTTCAAACTCTGAGCTCGTACAGGTACAAAGAGGCGCGGGCTCCGGCATTACGGGCTATCCTTCCATCGGCGGGTCGATAAACATTATAACCTCATCTTTCAGCAGCAAGGCCAATTTTGAATTCGGAGCCTTTACGGGGAGCTATAACACCAGAAAATACTCGGCAAGTTTCTCAAGCGGGCTTATAGACAATACTTATTCAATCCATACTATGTTAAGTAAGACGCTCTCTTCGGGCTACAGGAATACCGCCTGGAGCAACTTTAACGCCTACTACGTCTCGGCTGTACGCTACGATAAAAAGCTGACTACACAGTTTAACTTTTACGGCGGACCGGTTTCAGACGGACTGGCCTATACGGGGCTTCCAAAGTTCACGGTCAAGGACAGGAATTTAAGGCGCATGAACTACTCCTACTGGGAAGCCTCAGACGGGAAGTTTACATACACGCTGGAGCGCCGCCCGGATGAGGTGGAAAACTTTTCGCAGCCGCACTTTGAACTCTTAAATGAGTATAACATAAACGACCATATATCATTCAACTCGGCTTTATTTATGGTGCTGGGTAACGGATTTTTTGACTATGACGCCTCCTGGGCCGACACATCCTACTTCAGGCTTACTCGTGAAAACGGCTTTAACGCGGCTTCAAACCCCAAGAACGCGCTCATACGCGCGCAGGTGGAAAACAGGCAGTACGGCTGGATACCGCGCCTGAGAA
>JAAXKN010000055.1:12750-19816 GCA_025612375.1 Ignavibacteria bacterium | reverse complement strand
CGCTGTCTTTAAGGGATATTCCTTTTTAACTATGACTACTACCTAAATAGTTACCGACGTTCGACGTTCAACGTTTCCGCGGCGGCGGATTCAACATTAAGGCAATTAAGCATTCAACATTAAGCATTCTGCATTAAAAGAGGGGTGGGATGAAAAAAGGTGTGATATTGTTCGTTGCGTTATTTATTGCAATACTTGTTTCTGATGCCTGCGCTCAGACTGCATATTACAGAATTGAGAATGAGGGCGGGGAACTGATGAAGAAGGTTAATATCTGGGGATATGTTAAAAACCCCGGGCGCTATGAGGTCCCGGCCTCTACAAATCTGGTACAGATGATTGCATATGCAGGCGGGCCGCGCGACCATGCACTGATGGATGAAGTAAAGGTCTTCAGAGACACTCAGACCGGCGGTTCAATTATTAAGGAAATAAACGTTGAGGAGCCTTCGAAAGTCCGCCAGACAGACCTGCAGATACTTGATGAGGACACAATTGTAATAGACCACAGCTCTGCGGTTACCATAGGTGAAATATTCAGCTTCATCGGCGCACCGGTGGCTATTGTAACAAGCCTTATTCTTATAGCCGACAGATTGGGTAAGAAATAAATTTTAAGAAAAAATGAAGGAAGGTTATGAAATTAGTAGAGAAAATCAATGACCGGACTGCTGTTGTTGGTATAATCGGTCTGGGTTATGTAGGGCTTCCGCTTAGTCTGGAATTTACACTGAAGGGTTTTAACGTGATCGGTTTTGATCTGGACGGAAAGAAAATTCAACTTTTGAGCGAGGGGAAAAGTTATATAAAGCATATTAATGCCGAAAAAATTAAACTGGCCGTTGAGTCGGGCAGGTTTACTTCAACAACAGACTTTTCGCGCCTGAAGGAGCCTGATGCAATTATAATCTGCGTGCCGACACCTTTAGATGAGCACCGGGAGCCTGATATGAGTTATGTAGTCAATACGGCAAAAACAGTCTCCCAATACCTAAGGGAAGGGCAGCTCGTAGTGCTTGAGTCAACAACTTATCCAGGAACGACAGAAGAGATATTACTTCCAATGTTTGAAAAGCGGGTTAAGGAGGCAGAGCTTCAGCCTGCAGGGGCTGTGGGAGAAGAGGTTTCAAAAGATGAACTGGCAGAAGAAAAAATAAATGAACAGCCTACTATGAAGGTGGGCGAGGATTTTTACCTGGCGTTTTCACCCGAAAGGGAAGACCCGAACAATGAGAAGTACACGACTGCCACTATACCGAAAGTAATTGGCGGCGTAACACCCGTGTGTCTGGAAGCTGCACTGGCGCTCTACGGTCACGTAATAGATAAAACCGTCCCTGTAAGCTCCACCCGTGTTGCAGAGGCTGCAAAGCTGCTTGAGAACATCTACCGTTCTGTCAACATTGCGCTTGTAAATGAGCTTAAGCTTGTATTCGACAAAATGAATATAGACGTCTGGGAAGTAATTGAAGCTGCATCTACAAAGCCTTTCGGCTTTCACCCCTTTTATCCCGGACCGGGATTAGGCGGGCACTGCATTCCTATCGATCCATTCTATCTTTCCTGGAAGGCTCGGGAAAACGACAGCAGCACCAGATTTATTGAGCTGGCAGGAGAAATCAATACATTCATGCCTTACTATGTTGTAGAAAAAGCTTTTGAAGCCTTAAATATGCAGAAGAAATCCTTAAACGGCTCCCGCGTCCTCATTCTGGGAGCAGCCTATAAAAAGGATATTGACGACACGAGAGAGTCCCCTTCATTAAAGCTTATTGAGATATTCAGGGATAAAGGGGCCAAAGTTGATTACAGCGACCCTTATATGCCTAAGCTGCCGAGGACAAGAAAGTATAGTTTTGACATGATTTCAGTTGAGCTTACAAGGGAGAACCTTTCGGGCTATGACCTTATAGTTCTCAGTACAGATCATTCAGACTATAACTATAATCTCATTAGCGAATGTGCTTCTGTTATTATAGACACAAGAAACGCATTTGGCAAAAGGGGAATTAAGAATTCAAAGATAGTGAAAGCATGATAAGTAAATCAGATTCTGTTACTAAAGGTTCTTACAAGTGGCTGGGAGAACTCTCCCGAACACAGCAGGGGAAACGGCTGCTGGATTTTATTCAGGAAAACAAGCTGAAGGAAAAATTCTTAGGGGAGACCTCCTGGTTCCTTTTATCCAATATGATCTATAGTGCCTCGACCTATCTGGTGGGGTTTCTGATCCCGTATCTTCTGAATACGGATTACATGGCATTTTTCTCCTCGGGCAATCAGATACTAATGGTCCTTGCTTTTATCTTCGAGTTAGGCTTCTCGGTTAGTTTCCTGAGGTTTTATCAGCTGGATCAGTCTGTTAAATACATTAACAGCTATCTGCAGATGATCCTCTTCGGGGTGATAATTGTTATAGGGCTTTATTTTAGCACATTTTTCGATAAGGTATTTAATATAGATGAACTTCCTGTGGACTCCTCGCTCTTATACTTCCTTGTTATTGCGCAGCTTGCGTGGTTCTTTATTAAAAACTGGCTGCTAGCTATAAATAAAATAAAAACCCTTGTTTTTCATTCGGTGCTCATACTGGTCCTGAGGGTTGTGTTCCTCCTTCACCTTTATTATCTGAAGGATTTTTCAATAAGGCAGCTTTTCCTGGAAACGCTACTTTACCCGTTCTCAATAACAATCGTCCATCTGCTTTACGTAAATGTGAGGCTTATTCTGGAATCATTGTCCCTGTACAACATTTTTTCTTTTTCATTAATAAGAAAAGCTGCCCAAAAGGTTTACTCCTTCCTCAGGTTTTCGCTGTTAACATACATCTCGGGTTTCCTTTACCTCTATACAGTAAGATACCTGGTCATATTTATGACAGGAAAGAATAACATGGTTGTTGCAGATCTTGGCTATGCAATGACGTTTATCGGAATTATCCTGGTTTTCTACACAACCTTCAGAAGCTACCTTATTGCGCGTTTAAGCATGGATAAAGCCGATTTCATCAGGTCCTATATCGCTAACATAAAAAGCATGTATTGGCACTTTATGGTGCTTATTGTATTTTCCTCGTTTGCGCTTTCATACATAGTATACCTGATCAGGCCTGGATACCTGTCCTTTAATACGGTAATATTTTCATTCATTCTTTTTCTGTCGACTTTTATGAATGTCTATCTGGGGCTTATTACGGTGCTGTCTAAGACGTATGACTATAATAAAATGGAAGTGCTGCTGAATATAATAAGATTCCTCATGGTAGTCGTGATTACGAATTTCCTGGTCGAAAGCCACTTAATTCTCGGAGTGGCGCTGGTTAACGTTGTAATGGTTTTAGGTGAATATGTCTATGCAAAGATTTTAATAAGAAGAATTAACTATGTCCAGGCTTAATTATTTAAGGATACTAAGAAGCGCGGTTGTTTTTATTTTTATTTTCAGCATTTTCAACGACAACCTTCTTGTTGACACATTTGGTGAGAATGCCTTAAAAGGCATATTTCTTTTATTCATTCTTACCAACCTCAGGAGGCTTTACCTTAACCTTCTTAACTGGAAGATGCTGCGGCATATAAAGCCTTTTTTCATATTTCTTATGTTAACATATTTTCTCATGCTCATTGACTTTTCCGGATTTGAAAGGCTTTTTGAAAATTCGCTCCTCTGGATTTCGATGCTGGTTATCATTATCTATTTTATAAATTATGACCTGGATGAAGTGTTATACATGATATGGGCCTCTCTTCTGATTTCCTCACTTTACGCATTTGTTTCAGAGCCTATATCGCAGTGGACTTTCAGGAGAACAGGCGGCACAGGTGACCCGAATGAGTTTGCCGCGCAGCTGCTTGCTGTTTTACCGGTTTCAATATACCTTTTTTCAAAAAGTAAAAATCTGGTTTTTAAAATTATACTTCTTATTGCTTCATTTTCAGTTTTTATATATGCTCTTTTCCTGGCTGGCTCAATGTCAAGTTTTCTTGTACTTGGGTTTTTAATACCCATTGTGCTTATACGTTATTTAAGCCTTTCGTTTACAAAAAGCCTGATTGTAATCGGGCTGGGTTTTCTGATGTTTGTCGTTTCACTTCTCGTATTCCAGGAAAAGCTGGAGAACATGGAGGCGGTGCAGAACATGCTGGGCCGGACACAGGAGACCGGTACGGCACAGACGAGGATGAACAGCTGGAAGGCGGGCCTAAATATGTTTATTGATAAGCCTTTACTGGGCGTAGGGATGAGGGAGTACGCGGAATATTCCCCCCGATATTCAAAAACTTTCCTGAGCCAAGACTCTGTAGCCCCGCACAATATGTTTATTGAAGTGCTTGCCGAATCGGGAATAATAGTCTTTATGGTGTTTGTCATATTTCTTTTAGACCTGCTTTCAAGATATTTTAATGAGATAAGACGGAGTGATCACTTCTGGATTTACATGTCGCTTCTGGCATACGTTCTAATGGGTTTTACCCTTGGAATTACGTACAATAAATTCTTATGGCTTTCTGTTGCTTTGGTGATGAATATACACAGGATTTTAAGGACTGTCCCTGAAACCAGTGTCGCTCAGGAGCCGCAGAACTTTGCACGCAGGATAATAAATCTTGAGGAAGATAAGAAAGCAGAAAAAAGCTTAGCTAAAGAAAAGCTGCTTCAGGAGAAAGCCTTCAGGGGGAAATTGCTCAAAGGCAACAGCAATCAAATGTAAGATTAAGTTATAAAATTCTATCTGATAACGTTGTATAATCATAAGATTCAGGTGAATAAAATGAAAGTCGTGCATATTATATCGTCGTTTGGCCCCGGCGGAGCAGAACTGTTGATCAAGGATCTGGCTATAAATACGCGCAAGGATATTCTTGTTGAAGTCTGGGCAGTCGGTGAGGGTGAGGACAAGCAGTTTGAAGAAAAGTACAAAAGAGAGCTGTTCCAGAATAACGTTGCCTATGCCAATATCGGGAAGGTTGCCGGAAAGGGAAGACTCGGTGTTGTTGCGAGGATCAGAAAGCTTATACAGGTAAGACGGCCTGACGTAATAAATACGCATTCAGAGCTTGCAACCTTTTATACTTCGCTTGCCATAATAGGCACAAGAATAAAACTTGTTCAGACAGTTCATAATACTGTAGTTAATTATCCCTTGCTGCAGAAAATTCTTGCCAGGCCCATGACGGACAGATTTGTTGCAATATCAGAAAAGTGCAGCTCTGTCATTAAACACTACATCCATCCTAATGAAAAGAAGATCAGGCTGATCTACAACGGCGTTAATGTCCAAAAGTTCCAGAAGCATAAAAGGGAGATCTGTTCTGAAGTAAGAAACCTGATTGTAATCGGGCGCCTTGCGCCGCAGAAAGACCACCATACGCTTCTTAGAGCTTTTGCAATACTAAAAGACCGCCTCAGTGCAAAAGGGATTCCGGTTCCGGCCTTAAACCTGGCCGGTACGGGGAGTCTGAAAGATGATCTGTTGAGGCTGACTCAAGAGCTGAAGCTGGAAAATGACGTTAAGTTCCTGGGGGCCAGGAGTGACATTCCGGACCTCCTTTATCAGAACGACATATGGGTAATGTCCTCAAAATGGGAGGGGCTCTCAATCTCCATGCTGGAGGCCATGGCATCAGGCATTCCTATTGTTGCAACAGATGTGGGCAGCAACAGCGAAGTTATTGAAAACAATATAAACGGCAGCCTTGTGGAGAAAGAAAATCCTCAAATGCTCTCAGAGGCAATTTTCCGGCTGATCACAGACGCTGAAAAAAGGAAGAATTATTCTGAGAATGCAAGGATGAGGGTGATGGATTTCAGCCTGCAGGCATGCCTTAGCAGATATACAGATCTGTATTTTTCTCTGGTAAAGAATAAGGAAAAGCTTATTCCTCTTGGCGGGATTAAGAAGGTTAGTGCATAGGTTTTAATGTATGCGGAAAAGAGCTGATGAATGAGTAAACCGGGGATTTTTATAATCGGTAAAATACCGCCTCCGATAGGAGGAGTAACTATACATATTGAAAGGCTTCTCTATAATTTAAGGAGGGATAATGTTCCCTTTGAGGCGATGAGCCTCAGGGCTTCGACACTGAAAAAATTTATTCCAAAATATCTCTCATACAGGGTTGTACACCTTAATATATCAAGCGTATACCTGAGAGCGCTTCTGACGTTAGTTTCATTTTTAACCGGGAAAAAGCATATCAACACCTATCACGGGAGCCTGGGGAACAAGAGCAGGGTAAAAAACTTTTTCGATAAGATATCGATCCATTTTTCCACTTTCCCCCTTGTGCTAAATGAGGGGGCTTATAAATTTGCCTCCAGATACAACAGGAAAACAAAAAAAATATCGGCTTTTATTCCTCCGCCCATTGAAGAAGATCTTCCAGGCGAGATAAGTTCAAAGGTAAAAGCCTTAAGGGCCGCGTATAAAACGGTTTTCTGCACAAACGCCTTTGGCGTTATGTATGATGACAGGGGGCAGGAAATTTACGGCATAAGTGAGCTTGTCCGGGTGTTCAGTCAGGTGTGCGACAAGGCTTTAATAATATCTGATCCAAGTGCCTCTTACAGAAATTACTTTCGCAGAAGTAACATACAGTTAACAGTTAACATTTTAATGATCACGGTGCCTCACAGCTTTTTTGAAATACTTAAATTATCAGACTGCTACATCCGCAACACGTCAACAGACGGGGATTCATTATCCGTTAAAGAGGCTCTCTACTTAAACAAAAATGTTCTGGCTACCAACTGTGTAAAAAGGCCTGAAGGGGTATGCCTCTACGGCATAAGTAATTCATCTGAACTAATGAGTAAAATAAAGGAGATGGAAAACATAGATATTCTGCAAAACAGGCACACGCAGCTTAGCGGCTACCCAGAGTTAAAGAAAATCTATGAAGAGTTAACAGGAAGATAAAAGAAATATTGTTATGAATGTGATAAGAGGGGAAGAGTAAAAAGATGAGACAAATCATACAGGATTTAAAGAAGGGTAATACAATTTTAGAAGAGATCCCGGCTCCAATGGTCACCTCAGGCCATGTTTTAATCCAGACTGCCTGCT
>JAAXKN010000055.1:0-12650 GCA_025612375.1 Ignavibacteria bacterium | reverse complement strand
GAGATCCCGGCTCCAATGGTCACCTCAGGCCATGTTTTAATCCAGACTGCCTGCTCGCTTGTTTCTCTTGGCACTGAAAAGATGCTTGTTGAATTCGGGAGGGCGAATATGCTGGATAAGGCAAAACAGCAGCCGGACAAGGTTAAAATGGTTCTGGATAAAATTAAAACTGACGGTTTGGTTCCAACTATTGAGGCGGTATTAAATAAGCTGGATCAGCCCCTGGCCTTGGGTTACTGTAACGTGGGAAAAGTTATTGCCGTGGGAAAAGGGGTTAGCGAATTTAAGGTTGGGGACAGGGTGGTCTCCAACGGTAACCACGCAGAAATTGTCTGTGTGCCGGTAAATCTTGCAGCCAAGGTTCCGGATAACGTTTCAGATGAAGAGGGCAGTTTTGCCGTTGTTGGAGCAATAGCCCTTCAGGGAATAAGGCTTTCAAACCCGACGCTAGGCGAAACATTTTGTGTGATCGGCCTTGGGCTCATAGGGCTTGTGACGGCAAAGCTCCTTATTGCAAACGGGTGCAATGTAGTTGGCTTTGATATCGATCCGCACAAAGTAAAGCTTGCAGAAGGCTTTGGCGTAAAAGCTTTCAGGGTTACAGATCCTTTGGATCAGGTGAACCTGGTTAAGTCCATTACAAACGAAACGGGTGCAGATGGAGTAATAATAACAGCATCCAGCAGAAGCAACGATATTATTACGGCCTCGGCTAAGATGTCTAGAAAAAGAGGGAGAATTATTCTTATCGGCGTTACAGGCCTGGAGATAAGCCGTGCGGATTTTTATGAAAAAGAGCTCACTTTTCAGGTTTCCTGCTCCTACGGCCCGGGTAGATATGATGAATCCTATGAAAGGAAAGGTCTGGATTATCCGCTTCCTTATGTGCGCTGGACAGAAAAAAGAAATATTGAGGCGGTGCTGAATGCAATTTCCACCGGGCGCCTGGAAGTAAAATCACTCATCTCGGAAATTGTACCGCTTGAAGAATACATAAAGGTTTACGGCAACTTAAAAAGGGAAGCCGTTATAGCTTCTATTTTGAAATATCCTGAAAAACCAAATGCGGGGGATTCTGTAGTAAAACTGCACGAGGCGGAATTTACAAAGGGCCACGGGGTGCTTGCCATAATAGGAGCCGGAAACTTTACAGGGTCCACCATAATACCCGCCATTAAAAAACTTTCAGTCCGGAAAAAATACATTGTAAGCCAAAAAGGCCTAAGCGCAAAGATACTTGCAAAAAAAGGAAATTTCGAGAATGCAGGTTCTGATGTAAATCTTGTTCTTGAGGATAAGGAAGTTGATCTTGTCATAATTACAACCAGGCACAACCTTCACGCAAAGATGGCAGTTGAGGCCTTAAGGCATGGGAAAAACGTGTTTGTAGAAAAGCCATTGGCATTGAATAGAAATGAACTTCATGAAATCATTGCCGCAGCAGAGGCCTCTGGAAAAACGGTTAACGTTGGGTTTAACAGAAGATTTTCCCCCTATGCCGAGGCGGTTAAAAAGCAGCTGAACGGGTCGCCGCTTAACATCACGGCCACAATGAATGCAGGCTATATTCCCCCCGGAAGCTGGCTGCACGACCTGGAGGCTGGAGGCGGAAGGATCATTGGTGAGGCCTGCCATTTTATAGACCTCTGTTCATACCTTACGGGAAGTAAAGTCACGCAGGTCTGCATGAATTCACTTGGGACCGAAGGCCGTGAGAACACGGATAACGCATCTATTCTCCTTAAATATGAGAACGGCAGCAATGCCGTAATTAATTATTTCTCCAACGGGAGTAAACAATATGCGAAGGAACGTGTTGAAGTTTACAGCGATGAAAGGACTTTTGTTATAGACAACTGGCGCTCGGCTTTGGGTTATGGCGCCAGGGGATTTAAGAACTTAAAAGGCCGGCAGGATAAAGGGCATAAGCGCCAGTTTGAGCTCCTAATAGAGAGGGTAAACAAAGGGGGAAAAGCCCTGATTCCGCTTGAAAGCCTAGTCAATACAACAAATGCATCATTTGCCGCAATTGAAAGCATGAAGTGCAATTCATGGGTGAAGGTGTAGTGATCCCCAAAAGATTGAGACAATCCGATTATACTGATCTTTAGAACTTAACTATAAATATTTTAGTAATAGCCATAGAGATGCCATGAACAAATTATATTTCAGTCTGCCGTACCCTCTTCAATACATTATTACCAACCTCTTCGGGCTGACAATAAGGTATGGAAGATTTAACAAAGAATTCTACAAAGCCCTGCACAAATACATGGAACTTGAACGGACGGAAACCTGCGGCCTTGACATAGAAAAAGTTGTGGAAGTAGCTAAAGGCTCGCGGTTTTATTCGATCAGGAATGAAAAAGATTTTTTTAATTCTCCCGTAGTAACCAAAAACATGGTAAAGGAGCACTACGACAAGATCATTAATCCTGAATATGTCTTCAAATATAATCATACCAGCGGTACCACAGGCTCTGGTCTAAACTATCCTGTCTCTAAGGAATTTGTCAACAACCACTGGGCAATATACTGGAAGAGCAGATATCTTTTTAATCTGACTACCGACACATGGTGTGCCTATATAATAGGCAGGAACGTTCTGGACACAGAAAGGAAGAAACCGCCTTACTGGATAAAGTGCTATCCCACGCGCCAGTACATGTTCTCCAACGCCCATTTGAACAGTAATACGGTTGAACTTTACTTAAAAAAAATAAAGAAGAGCGGGATCTACTGGATGCACGGGTTTCCTTCATCGCTTAATTATATGGCAAGCCTGATAAAGGAACGTAAACTTGAGTCCCTTGCCCGAGATCTGAAACTCCGTATAATTACAGCGAGCTCTGAGACGCTTTTTGAATTCCAGAAAAAGAATATAGAGGAGGTCTTCGGCTGCGGCATAAGACAGCTCTACGGGCAGACCGAGGGGGTGGCCAACATTTATGAATGTGAAGAAGGGACGCTGCACATTGATGAATCTTTCTCTTACGTGGAATTTGAAAGGGTTGAAAACAGCTGTGACGACTACAAGATTATAGGAACGACATACATCAATAAGGCTTTCCCGCTAATAAGATACGATACCGGGGATACGGTAAAACTCTACGACCACAACTTTGAGTGTAAATGCGGCAGGAAGTCCCGTGTGGTAAAGGAAATTATAGGACGCGAACAGGATTACCTCATACTTGACGACGGAACAAAAATTGCGGGCTCGGGCTTCTTCTTCAAGAAAATTGTTAATGTCAAGCGTGCGCAGATTCTCCAGAAGAAAAGAGGGGAAGCTACCTTCTATATTGTAAAGACTCCCGACTACACGGCAGATGAAGAAAAGATGCTGAAAGAGGAGATTGAAAACAGGCTGGGGAAAAACTTCCGTTATACTTTAGTGTACACCGATGAGCTGATAAGGCTTAAAAACGGCAAAATGAAATTTGTAATAAATGAGATTGAAGGGGATTCAAAAGCCGGCAGTGAAAAGGTGCTCATCGATTCATCGGGAAGCGCCGCTGAAACAAAACCGGGAATGCAGGCCAATCCCTTCTGGAAAAACAGTTTACGATAGGAAAGGGAAAGTATGGCCGAGAGTGCCTATAATATATCGAGATACTATCATACGCTCCGCTATCTGAAGCCGCGGCAGACTTTTGGGCGGTCCCTTGCGGGCTTAAAAAGAAGATTTATGCTATCCCGTAAGCCTGAAGTACCTGAAGGCCTCATGCGGAAATTAAAACATAAAGCGCCTTTTCTTTTTCATGAGCCCTGGAACTGCAGGCAGAAGCTCCTGAAGGGTGAATTTACATTCTTAAACATCACGAGAAGTTTTGAAGGAGAAATTGACTGGCAGGCTCCTAAGATGCCTCTGCTGTGGAGGTTCAACCTGCATTACTTTAATTATCTCCATGCTCTTGCGGGTAATGAAAAAGAGAAGATCTGCCTGAACTGGATAAAAAATAACCCCGAGGGATCTTCCGCAGGCTGGCATCCCTATCCCTTGTCTCTTAGGATTGTAAACTGGTGCAAGGAGGATCTGTCTGATCCTGAAATCCTCAGAAGTCTTTACCGCCAGTCGGCATTTCTTTACCGGAACCTGGAGACCTATCATCCGGGCAATCATTTATTAGAGAACGCCCGGGCGCTCATCTTTGGCGGCCTTTACTTCCTGGGGCAGGGTGAATCTATAAAGTGGCTTAGAAAAGGACTGGAGATCTTTGAGTCTGAACTGCCGCAGCAGGTGCTTAGTGACGGGGGCTACTTTGAGCGCAGCACGATGTATCATGCAATTATGCTGGAAAATTTCCTCGACGTTCTGAACCTCCTGGATGAGGAAAATATCAGCCTGCCTTTTCTAAAAGAATCAGTCTGCCGCATGGGAGACTTTCTTTTGTCTCTAACGCACCCGGACGGAACGATTTCTCTGTTCAATGATTCGACCGATGAAATTGCCCCTCGCACAGAAGAAATTCTTAATTATCTGAAAGCTGTTACGGGATATAGTCCTTTTTATAAACATGCTTTTTCTGAAACAGGCTACTTTGTTCACCGGAGTGAGAGCCTCTGCCTCATGATAGACGGGGGCATTTTAGGTCCCGACCACCTCCCGGCCCATTCGCACGCCGATATCTTCAGCTATGAGCTTTCAGTTACGGGGGAAAAGGTAATTACGGACAGCGGGGTTTACGAATATGCTCAGGGACCGATGAGAGAGTATGCTAGAAGCACCATGGCGCACAATACTGTTTCAATTGACAGGACGGATCAGGCGGAGTGCTGGAGCAGCTTCCGCCTCGCCAGGAGATATCCTCCCAAAGAGGTAAGGTTTTCAAAAGAAGGCTGCAGGAGCTTTTTCCACGGCCGTTTTGATGGCTACGCTTCACTTATCGGAGACGGTATTTCTCACGAACGCATTATAGAAACAGACGAAGAAAGAAATATAATTACGGTAGAAGATACCGTCTCCGGACAGGGAAGGCATATTGCAGAAAGTTTTATTCACCTTCATCCGGATTCCGGACTGATTCAGAAAGGGGGCCTTTTTTTAATAAACAGCGGAGGGCACACGGTCAAAATTGTTCCTGTAAATGGATTGCCGTCGGTTGAAGAAGGGTGGTACTGCCCTCAGTTCGGCACGAGGATAAAAAGCCGTGTAATTACACTGAGGCAGGATATACTGCCGGCAAATCTTAGCTACAGGATTGAGTTTTGAGAAATTTGATAACAACTCTAAGGTATAATTTATGTTAAGTCTTAACTTCCTTAAAGAAGTTTATTATAGATCACCATTGTGGATTAAGAAAATTTATTCGTCAATTCCCTTTGAAATAAGAAATGGAAAAGAGTACAGAAAATGGATTGAGTTCCTTAAGCAGAATCTTGACCATGAGGAGTATGAACTGCTGAAACTAAAGGAGACAGTTACCTACAGCTGCCTTAACGTGCCGTACTATAAAAGGATTTTCAAAGAGCTTGGGATTTTGCCCGAAGACATAAAGAGTAAGAACGACTTAAGTAAACTTCCACTGCTTGATAAGCAGATTATACGCGAGAAGCCGGAGGACTTTATGGTCAGAAATTATCCTGCATTCAGGCGATTTTATGTTACAACGGGCGGGACTTCCGGTGCGCAGCATAAATTCTATCAGTCGAAAAATGTCTGGAAAAAAGAGCAGGCATTTATTATAAATTACTATATGGGGTTTGATTACAACTACAGCGATCTGAGGGCAACACTCAGGGGAGGGGAGTTTAATGAACTCCCGGACAATGTTTACTGGAAAATAAATCCAATTAATAATGAAATTAACTTTTCTCCTTTTCATATAAATACCAACACAATAAAGTATTACGTTGATAAGCTGAATGATTTAAAACCGATGTATATTCATGGTTACCCGTCAGCACTGCTGCTGTTAGTAAAAAATATACAGGAGCATAACTTAAAACTTTCTTATTCTCCCAAAGCCGTTTTCCTTTCTTCTGAGAATTATACGAGTGAGCAGAAAGTGGAGCTTCAGGGTTTCTTTAACGGGAAAATATCCACATACTACGGGCACTCCGAAAGGCTCATATTTGCCCCGTCTGACTGTGAGCTCAAGACATTTACGGTTGACAGGCGCTATGGGGCTTTTGAGCTTGTTGACGACAATGACCGGGTTATTACACAAAATGGTGCAACCGGGGAGATTGTTGGAACAAGCTTTGATAACTACGCCATGCCTCTTATTCGCTACAGGACAAATGACCTTACATCCTACAGTAGTTATGATTCCCTTAAAATAAATCCCATAAAGGGGCGCTGGAACCAGGAATTTCTTGACGGCAGCAACATGCTGAGGGTTTCTCTTACAGGACTTAATATGCACTCGGATATTTTTAAGAATATTCTTGCCATGCAGTTCTACCAGCCCAGGGTTGGAGAGGCGGTGCTTGTTGTGGTTACAAAGAAAGACTTTACGGACTTTGATGCCAGAAAGATCCTCCATGCATTCAACAAAAAAGCAGGGCACGCAATTAGGTTTTCCCTGGAAAGAAGGGATTCTTTAATACAAACCGAAAGGGGCAAGACAAAAAGGATAATAAAAGATTATCAGCCTACTGTGGCAGACACTAACCTTGGAGAATTGATCTGAAAAGCGGCATAGTGGAAATGGTGCTGTGCTTTGAAAATACCTGACAATTATTTCTGAACCAATGGAAGACAACGATGAAAAAAGATCATATATTGTTCCTGACTCATTATTTCCCTCCCGAGGTAAATGCTCCTGCAAACAGGACCTATGAGCATGCAAGGGAATGGATAAAGGAAGCAGATGTTACTGTTATTACAAACGTACCGAATCATCCTGACGGACGCGTGTTCCCGGGCTATAAGAACAGGCTCATTCAGAAAGAAGTAATTGACGGCATTAATGTCGTAAGGCTCTGGACATTTATTACCCCCAATGAAGGGTTTTTATTAAGGAGCCTGAACTACACGGTCTATATGCTTGCTGCAATTATTTATGTGCTCATTTCAGGAATAAGGTTCGACCTGCTGATTGCAACAACACCGCAGTTCTTCTGCGGCCTTGCAGGAAAGTATATTGCCAGGCTGACAAGAAAACCCTTTATTCTGGAATTAAGGGACCTGTGGCCTGAATCTATAATTGCTGTCGGCGCAGTAAAAAATAAAGCAGTCATCCGGATGCTTTACCGGATGGAAATGGGGCTTTACAAGTCTGCAGACAGGATCGTTTCCGTTACAAGATCCTTCAAGGATAACCTCACCATGCGCGGGATTACACCGGGAAAAATTGATGTGATCTTTAACGGGGTATCGCCTGAGACATTTACAAACGGGCGTGAGATAAAGGATAAAAACATAAGAGAATTCTTACGCGAAGGCTTTATTGTTGGATATATCGGGACGATCGGAATGGCGCATTCCATTAAAACTCTCATTGAAGCTGCCGAACGCCTGAAGGAAAGCCCGATAAGATTTATAATTGTTGGTTCCGGAGCCGAAAGGGAAAAGCTTGAAAGGCTGATCAGGGAAAAAGATCTAAAAAATGTCAGGATCTTTCCCCTTCAAAGCAAGCCTGAAGTTGCCTCCATAATAAAGAAAGTTGATGTTTTCTGCGTGCACCTGAAAAATGACCCGCTGTTTAAGACAGTAATACCTTCAAAAATATTTGAAGGCATGATAATGAAAAAGCCGATTTTAATTGGCGTCAACGGGGAAGCCAGGATGATAATAGAAAGTGCAAACGGCGGGATGTATTTCGAACCTGAAAATGCCGTTGACCTTGTAGAGAAGGTCTGTCACTACTACTCATGCGAAAGCGAACGGAAACTGCACGGTGAAAACGGTTTCAGATTTGTTCTGGAGAAGTTCGACAGGAAAAAGCTTGCCGCAGAATACATGGCTCTGATTAGAACAACGATACTTATGTCCTCACAAGTTAAAGCAGAGAAACAATCGCGCAATTATTTAAAACCTGTGTGAAAATTAATAAAAAGTCATAAAAGCTATCCTTGACATTAAGAACTGATACTTTAGCTTATAAATAGAAGGGCAATTTTCCTGCATAAAATTATCAGTTCAGAATAAGTTCATTTTTAATCCTTGAGGAAGCATACTTTATAGTTTGCCCGGTGAGGAATATTGAGCTAAGATACTAATGCCAGAAATGTTTGGTTCCGGTGCTAATTGTTTAGAGGGGCTGAAAAGATAGCCGTTATTTTATTGAGGCAAAAACAATCAGCATTTTTTCTTCAACAAAATAGAGATTATAAAAGAATTAAATATGAACTTTTTACTAATATTTTTTACGAGTCTGATATTTACGATCTTTTTTACGCCATACTTCATCGCATATTTAAAAAAGACAAAAGTAGTAGATTTACCGGGTAACAGAAGAATACATTCAGATATTGTCCCGAGGATGGGCGGACTTTTAATATTCCTTGTCGTCTCGGTTATGCTCCTGTCCTTTACCGAGGAGCTCAATTCCGTAAGGCTCATGATCATTGCGGCAAATGTAATCCTTCTTGTAGGAATATTCGACGACATGCTCGGGCTTGATTATTCCGCCAAGTTCCTTCTGCAGCTTTCATCGGCAGTCCTCTTGCTTTTCTATCTGGCTCCAAAGTTCGTGAAGCTTAAACTCTTTGAAGTTACAATTCCTTATCCGCTGGATTACATACTGCTTCTTCTTTTTATAATCGGCGGAATTAATTCAATAAATCTGCTAGATGGAATGGACGGGCTTGTAAGCGGATTTTCGCTGCTGGTATTTTCCATTATTATGGCCCTTTCCATAATCTCGCACAATACTCTGCTTCTGATACTGACGACAAGCCTGATGGGAAGCATTCTGGGCTTTCTGAAATACAACGCCTATCCGGCTAAAATATTCTTAGGGGATACGGGTTCACTGACTCTCGGATTCTTTCTTGTTGTTACGTCACTTCTGACGTCAATTAACTTTAATCAGAATGTACTGGATCTGACTTTCCCCATTATGCTTCTTGCCATCCCTCTGGTTGATACGCTCAGGGTTATGGCAATGAGGCTCTTAAGAAAACAGAATCCTTTTCTGCCCGATAAGACGCACTTGCACCACATTATCAGCAACAGCAGCATATCGCATAAGTTTACTGTATTCTTTATCGAGAGCCTTACCGTAATATTTATCATACTTTCACTTTATTACATAAAAGTATCTCATTTTGTGCCTCTCATACTTTTCTTTACGCTTGTACTGTTTCTTATATTCATTGAGCCTATTATGAAATTAGCAGGCCGGTTTATAGAAATAAATTACGAGTTCGAGCTCTTCAGAAAGCTACCGATGAAAAATGTAATGCTTTTTGAAAAGGGGCTGATATTCCTTTCCTCAATAATGATTGCCTTTATTATTATTGCCTCTCTTCCTCAAAGCACCAATCTGCAGAGCAATATTTTAATGACATTCTTTATAATTGGGCTCATAATGTTTTTCCTGGCCTACGGGCACCAGAGAAAACAGAAAGATGCCAGCGATATATATACATTTATTAACCTGGCCGCTTTTTTTACAATTACAAATCTTAATTCGCCGGCATTATTCAACCTGTCTTTGAGCAGCATTAATCTGGGGCAGCTTACAGAGATAAGCTACTATGTGCTTGCGCTGATAATAATTCTGTTCCTTATTGCAAGCGACAAGCTTTTCCCGGTCAAGAAAGTGATCCTTAACGGAATAGACCTCACCGTAATTGTTTTTATTCTTCTCACATTTATTGTAAACAGCTTCATCAAATTTTATTTCGACGAGTACTTCAGCGTGAGCTTTCTGGAGGCGTTTATCTTTTACCTATGGTACAAGGTGATAATTTCAATAAAGGCTGAAGTTACAAATATACTTTTCTATGCTTCCTTTGCTCTGCCGTTTGCGGCAATTCTGCTTCTATTGCTTGTTTAGACAGAAAATACATCCCTGCTACAGGTTAAGGAAATATAAATGAAAGCATACCTGGTAAGAGTCTTTGTGCTCTTAGTCCTCTTAATATATTATTTTGCCAATATTTCAATCCTTTCGCACGACTTTGTCTATGCGGAGAATTTTGACAGCAGCAGCCTCATGGTAAAACCCTGGATTTCAAATGCAGGTTTTACCGTGAATTACCTGGGGCTTACGAGTGAAAGGAAGTTTGAGGGGAGGCGCACCTTAAAGTTTGACGTTACGCTCCACGGGGACAGGGAAAAGGAGTGTTATTACTACTGGGCAATTCCCATCAGGGTGAAGTTTCACGGCGACCTGAAGTATTCGGCGAAGGTTTGGGCAGACAGCTCGGCAGATAAACTTTTAAGCATGGGATTCAGTTTTATCTATCCTCCTGCCCGGTCAAAATATAACTCGGCAATTAATTTATTTAACAACTGGAGCAACATTTCAGGCAGCATAACAGAAGAAGAGCTGGATAACGAGGCCAGCTTTTACAACCGGGCCCTTCTTGCTTCCTCATACAGCCAGGGGCGAGAGCTTGAGCGCTTCGGCATTTTCATGAGGGGAAAAGGGGAGCACAGGCTGACTTTTTACCTTGGGAAGCTTGAACTCAAAGGGCGCACGTACAATATTTCCGACCTTCAGAAATACCTCAGGAAGCAGTGGAATAACTACTTTTCAAAGTTCAGCCTTGCCTCGGAAAATGCGGACGACTTAGGGAGCCTGCCTTTGGTTCCCGACCTGAGGGAAAAGTCGCTTTCACCCGTTGGTCAGAAGTACTTAAATGAACTCTATGAAAACAGGAGTAAGATTGAGCAGCTCTATAATGACGGTAAAAGCGGCAAAAACCTCTCTGATGAAAGCCTTGCGGAACTGGGAAACCTGCTGAATAACTATTCTTCCAAGGTTGAACTAATTAAAACGGAGGTCAGTGACCCTGCCTCAGATGCAATGTTCTTCTCATTTCCGGCAACAAAGTTCAACAGGCTTACAGGAATGAACCTTCCAGACGATATCTCCAGGCTTAAAAAGCTTACGGGCCGAGGTACACCGGATGAATACCTTTCACTGACATTTCTCATGCAGCCTAAAGGGGAGCTGAAGAATATTACAATGAGCTGGAGCGATTTCATACCTGCTGGGGAGAACACTTCAGAGAAAAATGGAAAAAAGAAGACTTCAGGAAAACTTGCCCCTTCAATAGACCGCTCGGCTTTGGACGTTTCAATTGCAAAGGTCTGGTTCCAGGCGGGCGTAAAATCCTCAGAGACGGACAAGAAGATTCTGACTCAGGAGCTCCTGGTAAAAAACGACAGCCTTGTAAGAGTAAATTACGAGGATAAGACTAATTACCTGCTGGTTAAAGACCCTTCAGGGAAAAAGAAATATATAGACATAAGCAGTCCTGAAGTGAAGTTTCCGGATAACGTCATAATTGAAGACAGTAAAAGCCTCAGGCCGTTTAACCTCGACGGCACGACTAACAGGCAGATATGGCTTACAATGCATATACCTGAAGGTGCAAAGCCCGGAAAGTATATATCTGTATTTAAGGTTTCATCCCCAAAGGGGCTGTTCATTGAATTCCCGGTTGAAATTGAAGTGCTTCCTTTTAAGCTGGACGAGTCGCGCGTAAGCTATTCACTTTATTATCACGGCGCGTTAAGGGACTGGAAGCTGAGGCCTTTCCATAGCATGGATAAGACCCCCGAACAGCTTTACCTGGAGCTGAAGGACATGAAAGAGCACGGCGTACTCTATCCCAATAATTACCAGGACATGAAGCACCTGGAAGAAAACATAAGGATCAGGGAACGCGTGGGCTTGCCGAAGGACAGGTTCTACAGCACGCTGCTGGACTGGTTTAAGGGCCCCCCGAAAACAGAAGGGCAGCTGGATGTACTTAAGAAAAGGATTCTTGATTTTAAGTCCGTAATTGAAAAATACGGCTATAAACAGCTCTACATTTACGGTGAGGATGAAGCCCGCGGACAAGCGCTTCTGGATCAGAGGCCGGCCTGGGAGCTTGCGCATGAGCTTGGAGTTAAAATATTTGTTGCAGGCTACAGCGAGACTTTCCAGATGATGGGCGATATACTGGATGCAGCCGTAATACAGGGCACGCTGAACCCTGAGCAGGCTCATCTTTATCATTCTAAAGGCAACGAGATCTTTTCATATTCAAACCCTCAGGTAGGACAGGAAAACCCTGAAATCTACAGGAGGAACTTTGGAATTGCGCTCTATAAGGCGGGCTACAACGGCTGCATGGATTACGCCTATCAGAAAAACTACAACGCAATGTGGAATGATTTCGATTACCAGCGCTACCGCGAGGAAACCTTTACTTACCCCACTTCCGATGGGCTCATTTCCACAGTGCAGTGGGAAGGTTTCCGGCAGGGGGTAACTGACATGCGTTATCTTTCCACGCTCCTTAACAGGATTGACAGCCTGAAAGCAAAGGGAAAAAATACCCGGGATCTGGAAAACTGGGTGAATTCAATTGATACTTCAGGTGACCTGGATCTTCTGCGTGAGGAGATAATTCAGAAAATTCTTTCAATTAAACCGATTTAATAAAATCCGACCATTCTAAAGCCCCAAAAGAGAGAACCACTGCATTTTCCCCAGGACCTGTGCAAAGTCATTGAAAAAGGTATTGAAAAAGTTTAA